>JAYVRH010000595.1:0-4096 GCA_043776495.1 Cyclobacteriaceae bacterium | reverse complement strand
TTTTGAGACATATCCTCCCACCTGTTCCAACACTTGTATCATTTTTGGGTTAAAATCCCCAATCCAATTCACTTCAAAATCGGTGTAATGCATTTTATTGGATTGCCACAATTCCCTGGATGCCAGGATCAGGGCACCATCTACTCCTGTGCCTTGATGTTCTGGCACCACTCCAAACAAGATTCCAAATGCTTTTTTGTTTGTTTTTCGGATTTTATGCCACAGAAACTTCAACTTCCCAAGCCAATCCAGCTTTCCGTTAACATATTTAAAAATTTGATTGATCTCCGGCAGAGAAACAAAAAAAGCAATAGGCTCATCTTTATAGAAACCAAACCACAAAAGTCGTTCATCTATGATGGGCTTCATTTGCTTAACAAGAAGAACTGCCTGTGCCTGGTTCAACTCAGGATTTTCCGCCCGGTTAGCCCAAGCTTTATTATAAACTATCCTGACATACTCAGCGAGTCTGCCTAGTTCCTTTTTATGTATATATCGGAAGTTATAATTCGGATCCCGCGCCACTAATTTAGCTTTCACATATAGCCGCTCAGAAAGCGAATCCATCACTTTTCTCGAATAGGTAAGCTGGTTAAAGTACAATTGAAATCCGTACGATTCAAAAAAAGTTTGATAGTAGGGTAAATTATAGTTGCATTGGTAATTGGGCTCTTTCTCAAAACCTTCCACCAGTAGTCCCCACCAGCGGTCGCGACTCCCAAAATTAATTGGCCCATCCATAGCCTCCATTCCCCTCGTTTGCAGCCATGCTTTACATTGATCAAAAAGTATAAACGCGGCCTGCTGATCGTTGACACACTCAAAAAAACCCATGCCCCCTGTTGGCTGATCATTTCCCTTGTGGACAATCTTTTCGAGAACGAACGCAGCAACTCGACCAATGATCTCTCCTTCTTCGCTTTTTAATATCCAACGAATGCATTCACCATGACGAAAAGACTTATTCTTTTCTTTATCAAAAACGGCTTCAATTTCTTTGTCCAAAGGGCGTATCCACTGGGACGTAGACTTATGTAACCGTACCGGCAATAGTAAGAACTCACGAATTTCCTTTGGGCCTTTTACTTCTTGGATTTGCATAGCAACGACAGCACGGAAAGATACTGTTTATTTTGAAAGACGTTGATTGGGCAAGTTAATTTTAAATGTAGTTCCTCTCCCTAACTCGCTCTCCACCGATATTTTACCACCCAGTTTAACTACAGCATTCTTGACAATGTAGAGACCGAGGCCACTACCATCAGATTGGTCGCTTGCCCGATAAATATTTGTTATTTGTTGGCATAGACCGCCGAAACCTTCGATACGTCCCAATCAATCACCAAGCCACTCGCAATACCATCTGCCGCTTTTTCGCCATACAATAATTCCACCAAGTACAAGGCTGCATCATACGACTTTGCTCCCCCTGCGGATGTGATCATTTTTCGGTCATGAACAAAACTTACATTTTCATGTACCTTCAATTGTGGAAATGCCAGGCGGAACTTGGCGATGTCATCCGGAAAAGTAGTGCACTCATGCAATTCTAGCAGACCCGCTTTTGCTAAAACAAAAGCTCCATCACATAGAGACAGTATATAGGCTGCCTCGTGCTTTGTCCTTCTCAAAAAATCCAACAAAGCTATGTTTTCAAGATCAGCATCCATGCTGTGCTTCGCACTGGGCACAACCAAGATGTCAATAGAGGGCAGTGAATCAGTGACAAAAGAGTAATCAGGTATTATTTTTAACCCTTCGAAAGTTGTAATGGTGTCGCGCACCTGGGCCACTGTAAAAACCCGAATACCCTTATCAACATGAAAGACAGTATGGTGCAATACGTCCATCGGCGCAATTAACTCGGAATTGTAGACGCCATTCTCAATAAGGAATGCTGCGTTTAGCTGCTGCTTCGGTAGGATCGGTGGGCCAATGTCACCCGATTTGGATTTCGGACTTTCACAACAAAAATTTGAGAACGATAAGAGTATCAACGGTAATAGTTTGAAAAAATTGTTAAGCATGGATTTGGTTAGTTTTGCCTTGTAACTTAAGTGCATGAAATTACTAAAGTATCTTGGAATCCTCATATTGACACTGCTGATTGTATTGCTGAGCCTTGGCTTATGGGTAAAGTCTTTTGAATATTCCTCTCACGTATTGGTGATGGCTCCTCCAGAAAAATGCTGGGCGATACTGCACGATACAAGCAAAATGAAAACGTGGTTGCATGGATTCAAACGATTGACGTTAAAAAGTGGAGAACACATGCATGCTGGTGCCAGCTATGAAATCATTATTGTCCAGGACAAGTCGTACGTCATGAATGAAACCCTCAGGGCAGTGAAGGCACCCACATTCGCAGAATATGAACTAACAAATGAAGTCTTGAAGTCTGAGTACACTATCACTTTGGTACCAAAGAAAGGCATCACCGAAATCACCACCGAGTACCGGATCACAGGAAATAATTTGATGTGGAAATCGATTCTATTTTTGTCAAAATCGTATCTGGAAGCCGAGTCTCAAACTCAAATGGATCTTCTAAAACTAGAAATCGAAACCGGCGGCGTCGAATTTGATTGAAAAAATAATATTGGGACTCCTATAAAATTCAACATCCAGGTTGTTTGAAAAGTAACTTCTTTAGCCGCCATACCAACCACCGCCCAACACGAGGGCGCTTGCCGGGAGAGCAATTTTTTTCAGAAATAACGTCTGTGCATTTAGAATTGGGGAGCCGAATACCAGACGTGCCAGCCAATAATAATATCTTTCAATTGAATCAAATCCCGTGATCTGCTCATTCAAAAAGGAGGTAAGGTAAAGGCAACAAAAAGACTATTTCGCTCGCAAGTCGATAGTAGTCATTCTTGACAAATCCTCTATAGAAATAGAAGATCAAGAACAAGGTCACATTCATACCAATCAAGATCAATACCTCAGATTTATAAGGGGCTAACAGGAGCAGACCGACAAAAAGTATTGCCTGAAAAACAAACAGCACCGTGAGCAATACATTGGATTTGTGTTTACCAAAAAAAATAGCGGCTGATGCGTGTCCATCCCTCAAATCATGTTCTAAATCAAACCAAGCTAATAATAGCAAGTTAATCAGTGCTGTCAAAAAAAAGGCAACGATAATAAAAACGAGTGACCTTGTAGTTGGAGCGGTTAGGAGTGACAGCCCTGGTAATAGCACACCGAGAGAGTATAGAGCGGCGCCAATTAATTCCTTGAATGGACCGAGCCATCGCTGGAAAAGTAAGTAAAGGAGAATTGTGAATATTAATATCGTACCCAAATAAATAACCGATTCCTGAATGCCCTGAATCAAAATAAGGTCAATGACAACTGCCGCAATAACAACTGAAGAAACCAATCGAAAATGCTTCTGATGAAACTGGTGACGTTTTGTGGAAGCATGCTTCTTCAATCTGTGTGCATCTAATAAATGGTCTGCTGAATAAATGATCCAAACGGAAATACCCAACGATGCAAGGCTATTGGTGCCCAATTGAACATGAAAAATACGGGCAAAAAAAGCCGCAGACACCATCGCGCCCACGGCAACATCAATGCTCATAAGGTTGAGAAACTGGTAAAGCCGCATCATTGTTCCCATTCAGAATTACGTGTGTTAAAAAGAAAAAAGCCCATCGTACCGAGATGAGCTTTCAGGTTGCTTCTTAGGGCTATCTTATTTAAGTGCTTCAGCCCCTGCTACAATCTCAAGAATTTCTTTCGTGATGGCTGCCTGGCGCGTCCGGTTGTAGGTCAGTTTGAGTTCCTTCAGCATTTCACCGGCATTTTCAGTAGCCTTATCCATGGCTGTCATACGTGCTCCATTCTCGGAAGCATTGGAATCCAATACCGCTTTGTACAATTGCACCTTAAGAGATTTAGGAATCAGTCCTTTCAGAATTTCATCCTGGCTCGGCTGAAGAATGTAATCAATGTCAATCTTCTTTCCAGAAGTTACAGAGACGGGCAACACAGGCAAAAACTGCTCGGTGATTAGGATTTGTGTTGCTACATTCTTGAATTGATTGTACACAATTTCAATCTTGTCAAATTCTCCTTTCCGGAATGC
>JAYVRH010000594.1:0-4110 GCA_043776495.1 Cyclobacteriaceae bacterium | reverse complement strand
CCTCCGGCGAAATGTTTTGAACCTGCCCTGTGCGTTTGTCAAAGCGCGTGATCTTGCCGCCATAAATGATGTTTGGATCAAGCGGATCAGCAGCGACATAACCGTATTCTTCTACACCAATGGGATGCCACTCCCTAAACGTAATTTGACCATCGTTACCTCGGCTGGATACTCCCACAGAGCCGCTTTCCTGTTGGCCCCCCAGCACATTATAAGGAAATGAATTGTCGGTGCTCACATGATAGAATTGAGCTGTTGGTTGATTGTACCACGAACTCCAGGTCTCTCCATCATTCACCGTGATGATGGCGCCCTGATCGGCGGCAATGATCATGATGCCTGGGTTAATTGGATTGATCCAGATGCGATGATAGTCGTCACCACCTGGTGCACCGCGAATCCCCGTCCAGTTTTTTCCTCCATCCGTTGACTTCCACGTCACCACATTTGCACTGAAGACCACATCGGGATTCTTCGGATGTACTTTTACTTCTGCGAAGTCGCTGCCACGGCTCCAGATTCTTTCATCGCTGGTGGTGCGATACCATGATTCCCCGGCATCGTCACTGCGGTATATTCCTCCAAGTTGAGGTGAATCAACCGTTGCGTATAATCGATTTGGATCGCTCGGGGCAATGCAGAATCCGATCCGGCCAAGTCCTTGCTCAAATGTTGGAAGCCCTTTTGTTAGTTTCTTCCAATTCGCTCCTCCATCGGTCGACTTATACAGTCCGCTGCCGGGACCTTGCCAGGCACCATTCTCCCAAGGGCCTTGACGAGCTGCCCATAAGTCGACGTAGATGGTATTTGAATTTTTTGGATCGAGAACAATTTGCGCAGCCCCCGTATTTTCATCTACATAAAAGATGCGCTCCCAATTTTTTCCACCATCAAGCGTTCTGAAAACCCCTCGCTCCGTGTTGGGACCATAAGGATGTCCAAGAACCGCGGCGAAGACTCGATTTTCATTTTGAGGATCGATGGCAAGACCGCCAATTTGCTGACCATCATGAATGCCTGTGTTCTTCCATGTTTTACCACCATCTTCAGACTTATAGACTCCATCACCAATCGAAAGATCGGGTCGTTGAATGCCTTCTCCGCTCGCGACGTAAAGGACATTCGGATTCGAGGGGGCCACGACCACATCGCCGACCGAGCCAGTCGCCTGGTCATCAAAAATGGGAATCCATGTTCTACCATAGTCTGTGGTTTTCCATACGCCTCCGTTATTTACACCAATATAAAATACATTGGGCTGTTGAGGCACTCCAACGGCGCCAACGGTTCGTCCGCCGCGATGTGGACCAATCATCCGCCATTTCATAGAGTTGAATAGGGACGGGACCACCTGAGCCTCGGCCAGGTGAACAACAAGCGTCAGGAGAAGGATGATTATTCTTAGGGAACAGCACCTCATAAAGTCTAAGTTGATAAGTCTAAAAATATCCAGAAGCACGTAGATTAGCTATAGAAATTTTAGGAATGATTGTACCTTGGGTCACCAAAAAAAATGGCGTTGTAATGAAATCAAGATCCATCCTGATCATTCTATTTTCCGTTCTGGTTATATCTGCTTGTGAGAAAAAAACTTCACCGCCGGTGGTCACACTCAAATCCTCTTCACTTGACTTGAAAGCCATTTCCGCCAAGGTTATGGAGCGCATCAATCTTCAGCCTGGCGAAAAAGTATTTATGGTTGGGCAACCGGGTGAGTTTGATTCTCTCATCGTCTTTTTGGGTGATCAAATTTCCCAGGAGGGTGGCATTTATTTGGGAACGATCAATGTGGATACAACTTCATGGCCGGCATCCTGGAACAATGATTTTGTGCAATCGACGAAAGGAAAAACAAAGGAAGAACTCACTCAACTTTTTGATTCATTGGCCTTGGATATGGGTATCATGTTGCCTGGCCCTACACCGGCGCTTGTGCCCTATGCTGCGTGGCAGGATGTATTGAAGAAGGGCAAAGGGAGGGCAGTTCACTTTCATTGGGCTGGTGCCAATTCGTTAGCAGGAAGTCCGGTTGCTGTTGACAGTACAATCGGAAAAATTTATCAGAAAGTGATACTGGAAACGGACTACGAGGGTCTGACAAAGATTCAATCTGAATTTGAGAAGGCCATCCGCAAAGATATGGTGACAATTACTACACCCGAAAGTAAACTCACCTTTAGCATCGGAGACAGGCCAGTGACCAAACAAGATGGTGATATATCGAAGGCTCGTGCTGCAATGGGGCGCAATCTTGTCGACAGAGAAGTCGAACTACCTGCTGGCGCCATTCGAGTAGCTCCATTAGAAGAGACAGTTGAGGGTACAATTGCTTTCCCTAATGCAATGTGGGGGGACCAAAGAGTGGAAGGGTTGATTGTTACATTTAAGAAAGGGAAGATCATTGACATCAAAGCGACGGAAGGATTGGAGTTCGTTAAGTCGAAACTTGAGATCGGGAAGGAAGGGTATTTATTTCGTGAATTGGGAGTTGGATTTAATCCATTGCTGGCGGTGACCGATGACAATCAGCGAATACTTCATTATGGATATGGCGCCGGCATTGTTCGGATTTCGTTTGGGAATAATGCAGAATTGGGTGGCGTAGTGGGCGGTGATTTCGTTCGCATCAATCTTTTTGTGGATGCAACTGTTACGGTGGGGAAAGATGTGTGGATTAAGGAGGGAAAACTGCTGAAATGATTCAGAGCAAAGCTGATTTATTGTTTATTTTTTCACGCAAAGCCGCAAAGCCGCTAAGTAGCGCAAAGGTTAATGGCTTATAATTGATTCAAAATAATGAAGCTGATACTTACTGCATTATTATTGGTTAGCAGCTTTGTGGTTGCTCAGAAGCCCAAATCCAAACCACCGGTTGGTGAGGTCTATTTTCCGGGCACGGATGTAGAGTGGAAAAAGAAGTCTCCGGCCGAAGTGGGGATGAATGCACAGAGACTACAGGAGGCAATTTCATTTTCCATCAGCCACGAATCCAAAAATCCACGGGACATGGAGCAGTCCCACTATCAAAGTTTTGGCAAGGAGCCGTTTGGCAATGGAATCGGACCCTTCACAGAGCGTGGAGATGTGTCGGGTATTGTCATAAGAAACGGATACATCATAGCAGAGTGGGGAGACCCTTTTCGTGTTGACATGACCCACAGCGTGACCAAGAGCTTTCTGTCAACAGTTATTGGACTGGCGGTGGACAAGGGAATGATCAAAAGCGTTCATGATACTGTCTGGAAATATGTTCCACCCATCCTGCCTTTCTCCCCAATTTCAACAACAAATAAGGCTGATCAATTTGGTCACTCAGAACTACTTACGCCATTTGATACGAAGCATAACCGCAAGATCACCTGGGACCATCTTCTTCGGCAAGTCAGTGATTGGGAAGGCACTCTGTGGGGCAAGCCGGAGTGGGCAGACCGACCAAGTCCCAAGCCAGAGGAGTGGCAAACCAGGCCACGAAATGAGCCCGGCACAGTCTACGAATACAATGATGTGCGTGTCAATGCTCTGGCTCTTGCCGGACTATCCGTTTGGAGGAAGCCGCTGCCGCAAGTCTTGAAAGAGCAGATCATGGATCCAATCAACGCTTCGAATACCTGGAGATGGTATGGCTATGAGAATTCATTTGTGGTGCTCGACGGACAGATCATGCAATCTGTAAGCGGAGGTGGACACTGGGGTGGTGGCATGTTCATCCATACCCGTGACATGGCTCGCTTTGGTTATCTGACCTTGCGACGGGGAAAGTGGAAAGACAAACAATTGATCTCGGAGGCTTGGGTGAAAATAGCACTGACTCCCACACCGGCCCAACCTACTTACGGCTTCATGAATTGGTTTTTGAACACAGACAAGAAGTTGATCCCGGCTGCCCCCGCCAGTGCATTCTATCATGTTGGCAATGGAACCAATATGATCTATGTTGATTTTGAAAATGATTTGGTGGTGGTAACCCGCTGGATTGAGAATGGCGCGATTGCTGAGTTTGTGGAGAAGGTGTTGTCATCTCTTGTGAGGTGAATAGAGGCTTATGAATCTTGCGGGTCTTCGCGGTTTTTTGATGTCTCATCAAAAGTACCGCGATCTACTCGCGAAATT
>JAYVRH010000593.1:0-14820 GCA_043776495.1 Cyclobacteriaceae bacterium | reverse complement strand
GACTGAGTGGAATTTCTGGAATGTGGTTTATCAACCTGTTGGTTTTATCATTTTCATCATCTGCGCTTTCGCGGAATGTAACCGCACTCCCTTTGACTTACCCGAATGTGAAACGGAATTGGTAGGCGGCTACCATACCGAATACAGCAGTATGAAACTTGGATTCTACCTTTTTGCCGAGTACATCAACATGTTTATATCATCGGCAGTGATCTCGACTTTGTATTTTGGGGGCTATAATTTTCCTTTCATGAACAATTTGGGGTTAGACCATAACATGATCACAATTTTAGGCACCCTGGCGCTCTTCCTCAAGATCAGTTTCTTCATCTTCTTTTTCATGTGGATTCGATGGACTGTCCCGCGTTTCCGATACGATCAATTGATGAATTTGGGATGGAAGGGACTCATCCCTTTATCCATTGTCAACATATTTGTGACTGGCTTGATCATACTCCTCATAACGATTAATAAGTAACGAAACATCCACACGATCCTCATGCTCACTAATAGATCCAAGCTGGTAGTAAAGAAGGAAATGAATTTCTGGGAGCGGATCTATCTTCCTGCGATTCTTGGAGGTGTCGTCATTACCATCAAGCACCTTTTCAGGAGAAGCGCTACCATCCGGTATCCGGAGACGAAAAGAGAGATTAGTGCAATCTGGAGGGGTCAGCATGTGTTAAAGCGTGATGAGCATGGAGCTGAACGTTGTACGGCCTGCGGACTCTGCGCCGTAGCCTGCCCCGCGGAAGCCATCACCATGGTGGCAGCCGAGCGCAAGACAGGAGAAGAAAAGTTGTACCGTGAGGAAAAATATGCTTCGACCTACGAGATCAACATGCTCCGCTGCATCTTCTGCGGACTGTGCGAAGAAGCGTGCCCTAAAGAAGCCATTTTTTTGACTGACAGGATTGTTGAAACCAACTACACACGTGGGACCTTTGTTTTCGGTAAAGATAAATTGGTGGAAGGAGTTGACGAGCGAATTGATGTCACCAGAAGACAAACGCCTGCTGTCCTCGAATTCAAAGAGCATAAACAATACAGTCATAACAAATAGAAAAGTGACCCTGAACCTCTTTTATTTTCTTTCATTCGTCGCAGTTTTCTCTGCCGTATTGGTAGTGTTTTCAAAAAATCCTGTTTACAGCGTGCTGTATCTGATCATCACATTCTTTGCAATCGCTGGTCATTATGTGCTCTTGAATGCTCAGTTTCTTGCGGCCGTTCATGTGATTGTCTATGCAGGAGCGATCATGGTCTTGTTCCTTTATGTGATCATGCTGCTGAATCTGAATGCAGAAGCCGAACCTCATAAGAGCAATGCCCTGAAGTTCGCGGCAACCATTTGTGCAGGACTGCTGCTGATCGTGCTCGTCGGCTCGCTGAAAGGAACTGAACTGTTGGTGCAGCGACCTGCAACAGATTATAATGTTGGATTGGTTAAGAATCTCGGAAGAGTATTATTCACGGATTTCCTGCTCCCGTTCGAAATCGCGTCCGTGTTATTGCTGGCAGCCATGGTCGGAGCGGTCATGTTGGGTAAATCAGAGAAAGGTTGATATGCATAAAAGCACTGATAAGAATATCGAATGATACCAATTGATTACTATCTCTGGCTTAGCGCGGTCTTATTCACCATTGGTGTACTCGGCGTATTGTACAGGAGGAATGCGATTATCGTTTTTATGTGTATTGAACTTATGCTCAATGCTGTAAACCTGGTGATGGTAGCTTTTTCGAATTATCTCAATGATCCCGCCGGGCAGGTGTTTGTTTTCTTCATTATGGCCGTAGCGGCCGCTGAGGTGGCTGTCGGCCTTGCCATCCTGATCATGATGTTTCGCAATACACGGACGACCGATATCAATGTCTTGAATCGATTAAAATGGTAGGAAACGATATGTTGATCACCTTAATACCTCTGTTGCCCTTGCTGGGTTTCCTGGTGATTGGTTTGAGCGGTAAGAAATTGACAAATGGCATTGCTTCAACCTTAGCTTGCGTCGCTGTCCTTTTTTCGTTCGTCATTTCGGTGGCACTCTTCATCCAATTGTTATCCGCACCGGAGGCACAAAGATCTTTCCAGGTGGTGCTTACCTCATGGATAACAGCCGGCAATCTTTCAGTCAACATAAGTTTTCTGGTCGATCCACTTTCCTCGGTCATGCTGCTGATCATCACAGGCGTTGGATTTTTAATTCACGTCTACTCAATCGGCTACATGCACGGTGATGCGGGGTTCAATAGATTCTTCTCTTACCTAAACCTGTTCGTGTTCTTCATGCTCATGCTGGTGCTGGGCTCCAATTACTTGGTGATGTTTGTAGGCTGGGAAGGGGTGGGGCTATGCTCGTATTTGCTTATCGGATTTTGGTTTAAAAATCAAAACTATAACGACGCTGCGTACAAAGCATTTATCATGAATCGCATCGGCGACCTTGGATTGTTGGTTGGCATGATATTGATATTCATTCATTGTGGAAGTCTGAACTATGAAGAAGTATTCGCAAAAGCAGCTTCGCTTGACACAAATACAGTCACACTCATTACGGTACTGCTTTTTGTTGGTGCCATTGGTAAGAGCGCCCAGATACCGCTTTACACCTGGTTGCCAGATGCGATGGCAGGCCCCACTCCGGTTTCTGCTTTGATACATGCAGCGACGATGGTGACGGCCGGAGTTTACATGGTAGCCCGCAATAATTTGCTCTACTCGCTCTCACCCTTCTCTATGAACCTGATCCTGGTCATCGGTCTGGTCACGGCTCTTTTTGCTGCTACCATCGCCTTGACTCAGAATGATATTAAAAAAGTTCTTGCCTATTCCACGGTAAGTCAGTTGGGGCTGATGTTTGTCGCGCTTGGAGTGGGTGCTTACTCGAGTGGCATTTTCCACATGGCGACCCATGCGTTTTTTAAAGCATTGCTGTTCTTATGTGCTGGCAGTGTGATCCACGCCTTGCATGGAGAACAGGATATCAGAAGGATGGGGGGGGTGAAAAAATTTCTTCCCATCACGTATCTGACTTTTATGATCGGTGTTTTGGCGATTTCAGGAATCCCTCCCTTTGCTGGATTCTTTTCAAAGGATGAAATTCTCGCGCAGACATTTTCTCAGAATCAATTGGCCTGGAGTGTGGCCCTTCTTGCGTCCCTCCTTACAGTATTCTATATGTTCAGACTATTGTTCCTCACATTCTTTGGGTCAGCCAGGGCTAGTGAGGAGAAAATGCTGCATATCCATGAGTCGCCAAAAAGTATGGCCATACCACTAATGGCACTAGCTGTACTTTCTCTGGTGGGAGGCTTTATGAATGTTCCTGAATCCCTGTTTGGCTCAGCAAGTCTCAATGAATTCCTGGCTCCGGTTTTCGCTGCTTCAACCGCCATGCGAAGTGAGCAATCTTTGACTCATTCCACCGAATATATGCTGATGGGGACTGTCATAGGCTTGACTGTTGTAGTGATCGGAGTAGCCTACTCGAAGTATGTTAGCAAGAAAGAAATCCCTGTTGAAGACGCAGTAAATACCAGCATGTTGCACAGGACTTCGTACAACAAGTATTACGTGGATGAGATTTATGATTTCTTGATTGTGAAACCTCTCTACTGGGTATCTGCTACTTTTGACAAAGTGATTGAACGATTCGCGATTGATGGACTTGTAAATGCATCGGGAAGTTCCATCGTTGAGTGGAGCAAAGTCTTTCGGTTACTGCAAAGTGGAAGCATCGGGTTTTATATTTTCGTGATGGTCATTGGCATTGTGTTGATGCTGACATTGTCAATGATAGGTTAAAGCAACAGAAAACTCGCAACGAACAATTCAGAACGAACAACGATCCCTAATGCTGATATCATTTCTCATATTCTGGCCTTTGTTCGTTTCGCTCGCCCTGCTTTTATTCAAATTTAAGAGCGCTAAAGAATTGGCGCTGGCGGCATCCGTGACTGAGCTGGCGGCATCCATGATGATGGCTTTTCAATTTGATAATAGTTCGGGCGTTCAATTTGTGGTGAACGAACCCTGGATCATTTCGCTTGGTATAAATTTCTCTGTGGGCATCGATGGCATTAGCCTTTTGCTCATACTCTTAACAACGGTACTGGTTCCCTTCATCATTCTTTCCTCTTTCAACAACACTGACAATAAGCCATCAAATTTTTATGGCCTGATCTTATTGATGCAGATGGCCCTTGTGGGAGTTTTCACATCACGCGACGGCTTTCTATTTTATCTCTTCTGGGAGATGGCACTCATACCCATCTGGTTTATTTGCCTGCTGTGGGGCGGAGAGGACCGAGGCAAAATCACTTTGAAGTTCTTTATCTATACGCTCGCGGGCAGCTTGTTCATGCTTGTCGGACTGGTGTACCTGTATTTCGAAACTCCAGGTGCACATTCATTTGATATCATTGCACTTTATGAGGCAGGCCGTTCTTTGCCAGCATCAACTCAAAGCATCATCTTTTGGGCAATGTTCGTGGCGTTCGCCATTAAGATGCCCATTTTCCCTTTTCACACCTGGCAACCTGATACCTATACTGTAGCTCCCGTGCAGGGGACAATGCTGCTGTCTGGCATCATGTTAAAGATGGGTATTTATGGTTTGATACGTTGGCTCATTCCTGTCGTGCCTCTGGGTGTACAGGAATGGGGCTTTACCACGGTGGTACTTTCGGTCATCGGGATCATTTACGCTTCCTGCATCGCCATCATACAAAATAACTTCAAAAGACTGATCGCTTATTCTTCCATTGCCCACGTAGGGTTGATTTCAGCGGGCACATTGACGCTGAGTAAAATTGGTATGCAGGGTGCCATGATTCAAATGCTGAGTCACGGAATTATTGTTTTTGCCCTTTTTTATATTGTTGAAATCATTTCTGAACGGACGAAGACACAATCTCTATCGCAAATGGGAGGCATACGCAATGCTGCTCCTATATTGTCTTCAGTTTTCATCATCGTCATGCTGGGCAGCGTTGCGTTGCCGCTCACCAGTGGCTTTGTAGGGGAATTCCTTCTTATTAACTCCCTGGTTCAGTATCAGATCATCATCGGAGCCAGTGCGGGGTTAACCATCATATTGGGAGCTGTTTACATGCTTCGCACTTTTCAACGTTCCATGTCTGGGGAAATGAATACAGTGACAGTGGGGTTTGTGGATCTAACCACACTGGAAAAACTGGTGCTATTTCCTATGGTGATCCTGATCCTTGGTATTGGAGTTTATCCTACACCTCTCCTGGAAATTTCAGCAGCAGCCGTAGATAATCTTTTGGTGATATTTTCAGACGTTTCAAGGTAAAATAGAATGAATGCACTGTATGTCATTTGCGGGTTAGGTTTCATTTCGCTTCTGGCGGAGATTACCAACCTTAAGAAGGGACTGGGATTGGTTGTCATGCTGGGACTTGTCGTGGCCGGCGTGCTCATTGCATTGGATTGGAACTTAGCACTACACTACTACAATGATATGGTAGTGTTTGATAATTTTTCCAAGGCTTTCACGGCCTTGATCATCATGGTATCGATTGCCTGGTTTGGGATGGCGGGAGATTATTTTAAAGGCCAGTCCCATCAAACAGACCGTTCAGCTTTAGTTCTTTTCGCCATCGCAGGTGCAGTCATCATGGTCTCTTTCAATAACATGGCCATGCTCTTTTTGGGAATTGAAATCTTGTCAATCTCTCTTTATGTACTGGCGGGAAGCAACAAGGAGAGTCTGTTTTCGAATGAAGCAGCCTTCAAATATTTCTTAATGGGATCTTTCGCCACTGGGTTTCTGTTGATGGGAATTGCCCTCGTTTATGGAGCGACCGGGTCCTTTCACATCACAAGAATTTCAGAACAGGTGATATCAAACGCGGATGCCCTTCCTGCATTCTTTTATGCAGGAGTAGTACTCATGTTGGTCGGAATGACTTTCAAGATATCTGCCGTACCATTTCACTTCTGGGCGCCTGATGTCTATGAAGGCTCACCTGTCACTATTACCGCTTTCATGTCAACCGTAGTAAAGATAGCCGACGTCGCAGCATTCTACCGGGTATTTTCCTTTTGCTTTTCATCCGTACAGTCCAGCTGGATTGTGATCCTGCAGGTGATCACGGTATTGACGTTGGTGGTCCCAAACGTAACCGCGATTTACCAAACCAGTGTAAAGCGAATGCTGGCCTATTCCAGCGTGGGCCATGTGGGCTATATCTTGCTTGCGTTCATCGCCAACAGCACAACTTCACCAGAAACTATATTCTATTACCTGGCAGCTTATTCAATAGCCTCCATCTCCGCTTTCAGCGTTTTGCATGAAATAGAAAATGCAAACGCCGGTTTTAGTGGACTTTACAAAAGAAGCCCGTTCCTCACTGTTGTCATGACGATTGCCTTGTTATCCCTTGCAGGCATACCGCCTTTGGCTGGCTTCTTTGGAAAATACCTCGTGTTTGCCCAGGCACTACAGCACGGATACCCCGGAATGGTCATTATTGCGGTCATTACTTCCCTGATTGGCGTATATTACTATTTCAGGGTGATTATCGCCATGTTTTTCAATGACTCAGAAGAAGGAAGTATTAAAGTCTCCTTTTCAGCTAAGATATTGATGACCTTGCTCTCGGTCCTCGCCCTTTTACTCGGATTATTCCCTGACAGGGTCATAGGATTAATCGCTCAATAAATCCTATGGTACGCATGAGAGTCTTGTTTAATTTCCATAAAAATTTTACCTTCAATCGATTGAAATCCCATTTTTATCGACAGTCAGAAGAATAACACCTTTAATTAATACAATCTATCATGGGAAAAGTAAGAGAAATATTGCGGTCTAAAGGCGGGGCTGTCTTCTCAGTTGAGCCAGACATCACGGTCTACCAAGCCATTGAACAAATGTGCGAGCGAAATATTGGTGGCTTGCTGATTGTGGAGAATGAGAAATTGGTGGGAATATTTACTGAGCGGGATTATGCTCGTAAACTTATTCTTAAAGGTAAGTCATCAAAGGAGACTAAAATTAGTGAGTTAATGACAAGCAATCCGATCACAGTGACGCCACATAGCACGATTGATGAATGTATGGATATTATGACCGAGAAGCGAATTCGCCACTTGCCGGTCGTGGAGGGTGATAAGCTGGTTGGTGTAATCTCAATAGGAGATGTAGTAAGGCAAATAATCATCGACCAAAAGTCAATTATAGAACACCTTGAGAATTACATCACTCACTAGAGCGGCTGCTCACGTGTGTTGGGCGAGCGTGTGACTTATTGATTTTACTACTGAAAGTCCAGGTTCTTAACGCCAGCAGCCCAGTATAAAAATGCTTTCTGTTTTTGTTGCTCGGCCTTTAACTTCAGTAATTTCGATTGGGATTGAATCAGTTTTTCCTGCTGAATGTTAATTTTAAAAAGATCACTCTCACCATTCTCAAGATTAAGAATTTCGGCCTTTAATAGCATGTTGTAGAGCGCCACTACCTCTTCCTGTTGTTTGAGAATCACAATGGTGTTCCGTAATTCGTTAAAGGTTGTATTAATCTCATTCAATATTTCACGTTCCGATTGGCTGCGCTTCAATTTTGTACCTTCAATTTTCAGTTTTGTTAATGCAAGCTTTGACCGTTCCTTGCGTAGGAAAACAGGGAAAGAAAAATCGACACCCAATTTGTAATCGTTGAAGAAGTCAATTTGGTGCACCGCGGTTGGCTGACTAAGGGCACTATATTGGAAGTCCATTTGTGGCTTCATAAACTCCTTTGCAAGTGACTTTTCAACTTCTAGCTGATCGAGGTTTACGTTTAGTCTGACAAGGTCGGGATGATTTTCCCGAGCTCGATTCAAAAGATCTTCAAGTAATTCACCGCGAACCCATATCGGATCTTGAGTCGCCATCATAGGGGCCACCAAGTTATTGAATTGTAGCGGCTCGCCCTGTGCATCCCATAGATAGTTAGACACTGAAATAATTGAATTTTGAAGCGCAAGGATCGCCTCCTGGCGATCAACCTGTCTTGACTGAAGTGTTATTTTGGCTTGTATTGTATCCAACAATGATGCCTCTCCTTGAGCAGCGTTTAGTTTTACTCTTTTGAAAATATCATCGGCAAGCGCAACACTTCTATCCAGCAGCATTAATTGATTATAAGCAAAGAACCAATGCCAATACTCTTTGGCGGCATCAAGAAGTATCTTGTTAATGATTTTAATTTGATCCGCTGTTGCGATGGTGGTGAAAAGTTCAGCCTGCTTCACTGCGGCCCTCCTCTCGTCTGTAATCAATCCTCGACCTAATGGAACCGAGATACCGGCATATAATTGCTTGCCACCCGGTATGGCATCTTCCGCGTTCAACAACTCACCTGTGTTTTGCTGATACCCTACCCTTGGGTTAACTGGAAACCAGGTTGGAAAACTGAGGTAGGCATCCAGCTTGCTGTAGTAGGTTTTATCTTCAAACTCTTTATGATCGATAGCGGCAGCCAGTTTAGGGTCAAAGCTTCCTCTAGCCAAACGGATTTCCTGTTGGGCCACTTCCGTCAGCAACCCTGCCTGACGAACCACAGGATGAAATGTCAAAATTATCTTATAGAACTCATCAAGATTCATCGTTTGAGTCGTATCAGCCAACGTGGGGCTGGGGTCGTTCATCGATTGACTTTTTACCGGTTTAATCAACAGCACTGCAAAAAGAATGGAAATGATTCTAATAGCGATGCCTGCTTTTGATAGGTTCATATCTGGATCAGTTTTCATCTTTTGAAGATTCTTTCTTATCGCCCTCATCACCCTTCATAGATTCTTCCTTCATGATTGAATCCAGATTTTCTTTATACAGCCTGGGCGGGAATCCGTTTAGCTGACGCCAGATTTCGTACCATATCGGCACGTTATCAAGCATGACCCATCCCTTAATACCCGAGCCATTTCGAAGCTGAATTGGCCACGCTTCATCTTGTTGGTCAGGAGTCACCAAGATTCTGAACATGCCCGGCTTAGAGTTTACATAGTCAATCACTTTCACAGTACCGCCAAAGGTTCCAACACTCACACTCGGCCATCCTGAAAATTGGAGTGCAGGCCAACCATCAAACTGAATCCTTACCTTCCTTCCTTTGCTGAGCAGTGGCACATCCATGGCTTTCACAAACATTTCTATAGCGATATCTGAGGTCATTGGCATGACAATGCATACGGCATCACCCTCCTTTATGGTCTCACCGATGCCTGCTTTCATGGCTTTTACTATGATTCCATCCTGAGGCGCGAGGATCTGATATTGATTGGTGCGGATTTGCATATTGGCGTATTCATTCCGGTATTTCGCCAGGCCACCTTGTCCGTCAAAGATCTCGGCGAGGGTGTTGCTCAGGTCTGATTCTGCTTTACTTATTTTGTCCAGGTATTCTGCTTCAACCCGGTCCAGTTCAATCTGAGCATTGGTATAATCTGCCTGAGCCCCTTGGAATTTATATTCATAATCCTGAAATTTTGTCAAAGGAATATTCCCGGCCTCATAAAGATTCTTGTTTCTCTGAAATTGATTTTCTGCATTTTTTAGTCTGACTTTTTCCGCTTCCAGTTTGGCCTGGCTTTGATCAATCTTATTCCGCATCCCGGCCCTCATGGCATTAATTTGTCGCTTCAGTGCTCTTGATTTTTGATCCTTGGATTGCAGGCTGTTTTCTTTTGCCTGGATTTGCTCTCGCATGCGTGATAGCAATTGGGGGTCAAAATACTTTTCCTTCACCTCACTGATGGTGACAATGGTGTCTCCCTTTTTTATGGATTGCCCTTCGCTGATGTGCCACTTCCTGATCTGACCTGCAATGATGGCTTCTATTGTTTGGGGCCGGTTCATTGGACTTAATGCTGTGACTTTCCCTGTCCCCCGAATGTTCTGCTGCCATGGGAGAAAGATAAAGGCCAAGAATATAAAGCCCATCACAGTCAACCATTTCGCAAGAATTTTTCCGGCCTGCGGCGTTTTCAATGCCCGGAGAGAATAGAGCTTATCCTGGTGAATGATCTTATCAATATAGTCTGTAGAAAGTTTGAGCATGGATGATTTCTTTAGTCCTAATCAATGTATTCTTTAATCTGTCCATTTTTCAAGAGATCATCAAAGGGCCCTTCCAGCTCGATCTTCCCGCCTTTCATAATGATAACACGATCACAGGATGCCATGACCATCGGGTCATTGGATACTGCCAGCAAGGTCCATGGGTTCTTCCTGTCGGTGACCGTTTGGATAAGTGAATGTTTGATGACTTTATTGAGGCCTGCGAAGAAATCATTTAGAATGAGGAGTTCGGGTTTTTTTGCGAGGCAACGGGCCAGTATTAATTTTTGAATGGTCGTCGAGGAAAGCCCCTTGCCGCCACTCAGCAAATGGGTATTCAACCCTTCTGGCATTCTATTAATTTCGTCAGAAAGCCCGACTCGTTCTATCGCCTCAATCGCGTCGTCCACGGTTTCCATGGGTTTGCCGACCGTGATGTTGTCAAGAATGGTCCCGTCAAAAATATCCTCGGAAGAAATATTCTTCGCGATATTGTCCCTTAGGTGTGACAAGTCGAGATCGCGAATCGAATAATTGTTAATCGTGAGGATGCCTTCGAATCCTGATTGCAACCCGGTGACGATGTTCGTCAGCGTCGTCCTGCCGGAGTTATCTGACCCGGCGAGGCAGATGTGTTCCCCTGGCTTAATCTCCAAATTAATATTGGTCAACGCATCAAAATGAGCATTTGGGTATCTGTAATTTAGGTTTTTGATCCGAATGGCATATCCCGCTTGTTGAGTTCTTTTCGGAAAATCAATACCCCCGACTTTTTCGAGAGGTAGGTCTGTAACCTGGGCAACTTTGTCAACCGCGGTGAGCAAATCATAAATCACATCCATGTACATGATAATCTTCTCAACGGCATTGAGTATAAGTATGATGACCACCTCAGAGGCCACAAATTGTCCCAGGGTAATTTCCCGATCCACCACGAGGATCGTACCCATGATCAACATGCTTCCTGTAACGGTCGCCTTGAAGAGTATGATATGGGTGTATTGCGTCAGCAGCGTCTGGAAGTGTACTTTTCGATATTTGAGGTAATTGTTGACGTTATAATCCGTCTTCTGAATGGGCAGGTCAGTGGTGCCGGCAAGTTTGAAAGAGTTAAGGGCCCGCGCCAGTTCTTCCAACCATTGAGCCACTTTGTATTTGTACTTTGACTCCTGGATAGAAGAGCTTAATCCTTTTGGACCTGTCAAATAGAATATTAGGCCCAGAAATGAAAGCAGTAAAATGCTGAATAATATAAAAAACGGATGATAGAGCGATAGCAACAACAAGCCCATGAGAATTTGTATGACGCCCGAGGTCAAATCGATAAGAAGCTTGGGTAAGCCTTTTTGAATGGTCAGGACATCAAAAAACCTGTTTACCAATTCTGGGGCGTAATTATTGAATATTGATTCTATTTTTATGCGGGGGATCCGAAAGGTAAACTCGAGCGCTGCTTTCGTAAATATCCTTTGCTGAAGGTATTCGACAAGACTTATTTGTAGAATCTGAAGACCTCCAGCAGCGAGAATGCCAATGATTACGACCGAGATCAATACATATACCGAACTGAAGAATACGCCTCCCGAGATCAATTCGACCGTGGATTGAATTCCTAGTGGGAGGATTAGCCCAGTTAATCCAATGATGACCGCATAGAACAGGATATAAATGATATCCTTCCGCTCCGTCGACAGTAACCTTATCAATCGCGATACTGGACTTAATTTCTGACCAACGGATGTACCGTCATAGCCATATTCGCTGACCAGGCTTTGATAGGCCATCACGACAAACAGCGTAACGGAATTTTCTTCACTGCCGAACCATTGCCAGTTTATTTCATCATCATAGAACTGCTGAATATTTGAGTCTTCGTTTATGGTCGTCAATTGCCATTTCGATTTGACTTTTGCGAGGAGTACAGGATTTAGACCTTTTGAAGTTTTTTGGAATAAAAGAATAGGCTCGTTTTCATTTTCCAGGAAAGCCCGAAGCATCTTCTCCTCGCAGGTATACTCAAGGAAAAGTATTCTGATCTTGCTACCCGTTTCCAATAAGTCTCTCTTAAACTCCGGAAACTCCGATTCCGTGTAGGTGCGGTTATTCACCTCGACAAATCGAAGGCTTGCTGCATCTAAATCATGCCTTAGGTTGAGTGAGACCTCCTGAAGGATGCGTACAATCTGCCTGTTATTCATACTGACTTCCCAATTGTTTTGAGTATGAGGCTTTCCAGGAATTCGAAAAGTTTCTGATTGCTCTTCTTACCATCGTTTTTCATGTCGGAAAGCGATGGCAAATGCTGGGCATAGTAGACCTGATGTGTTACTGCCAGCATGGCCGTGCTGGTCAGTGAAAGGGGAAAGGCGTACTGGGGATTTATTTCTGAGATGATGGCAGCAACTTTATTGCATAATGACTTGTAAGGCAGAAACAGACCTTCTTTATTGTTGCTATCGACATCTTTGGTGAGGTACGTTTTTTCAAATTCAGTCATTACAATTCTGTGCAGCGACTCCATGTCCATAAAGGCAATATTTCGATCGTTCTTGGTTTCCTGGGTCAACAGCCTAAGGCATTTCCTGAGCCGTTCCTTTGGATACTCTATGTTGTTTAGTTCAAAATCGAGACGGTGATCAAGCCATGTCCAGTACCAATCAATCAGATAGATCAGCAACCGATGCTTATTTTCAAAATATCGGTAAACAGAGGCTTCCGTAGAGGATATGCCTTCAGCTAGTTTTTTGAAAGTGAAGACCTCAAAACCTAATTCATCAATCATTTTGACGCCTTTTGAAATAATATTTTGCCCTAACATTGTGTTCTGAGGGTCCCTTAGAAAAAGGTTGTCGTTGAGCTGAAAAGACAGTATTGCCATAAATAATAGTAGTAATACTATCATAAACGATAGAACTAAAGAATAGTTCAGGCATATTTAAAAATTATTTTCAGGCGGGAGGCATGTGGACAGCATCCGGAACCGGAACCTACACAGCTATCGACCCGTGTGAATTTCCCATTTCAGTTGTTTCTCAATTTGCGCTGCCTTTGCCGCCCACCTATTTCTGTATATTGTGCGAAATTATTTTGGCTGAACTAAGGCCTGACATTTAACCCGGAAGATCCCGAAATGGAAGAGAAGATTCTGTCGATTGACATAGGCGGTTCCCGCATTAAGGCAACCATCTTAGATATGGAGGGGAAAATGCTAAGGGATTATTCCCGGATTGATACTCCTTCGCCTGCCGTTCCTGATTCGGTAATTGAGGCCATACTTGCACTAACAAAAGGGTTTGAAACTTTCACGAAAGTGTCTGTCGGATTCCCGGGCTACGTGAGAAATGGAGTGGTATTTACGGCGCCGAACCTCAGTACAGAAAAATGGAAGGGTGTGGATTTAAAGAACAGGCTCTCTGAATTGTTAAAGCAGCCTGTGCGGGTGGTCAATGATGCAGATTTGCAGGGCCTGGGTTTCGCGACAGGTAAAGGCCTTGAGATGATTGTTACACTTGGAACCGGTTTTGGTACCGCGCTCCTGATGAATGGAAATTTACTTCCACATTTCGAAGTGTCCCATCATCCGGTGTCAAAAGAGCGGGATTATGACGAATACATTGGCCAAAAAGCACTTGACGAGGTAGGCATTGAGCGATGGAATAAGCGAATGGAAAAAGTGATTGAAATTCTAAAGACTGTATTCAACTACGACCATTTGTTTATAAGCGGTGGCAATTCGAAAAGAATTAATTTTAAGACCGACGATAACATTACCCTGGTTTCCAACATCGATGGTATCAAGGGTGGCGCCAGGCTTTGGCAAACAGAGAATCATTACAATATTTAATATTTCTTAAATAATCTCATATGCAAACTAAAGAACAGGATCTTGTACAGACCTCTATTAATACAGTCAGGATATTGGCAGTTGACGCAGTGCAAAAAGCAAATTCCGGTCATCCGGGAATGCCTATGGGTGCCGCGCCAATGGGCCACGTGTTGTGGACGGAGGCCATGAATTATAATCCGCAAAATTCAGAATGGGCCAACCGCGATCGTTTTATTTTGTCGGCTGGGCATGGCTGTATGTTTCTGTATAGCTACCTCTTCCTCACAGGGTACGACATCACTTTAGACGATCTTAAAAAATTCAGACAATTGCACAGTAAGACCGCCGGCCATCCCGAATACGGCTTGGTGAAAGGGGTAGAAGTAACTACCGGTCCGCTGGGTCAGGGGTTCTCCAATGGTGTCGGCTTCGCGATCGCACAAAAATATCTGGCCGCCCGCTATAACAAGCCCGGCTTCGAAATATTTAACTATTCCATCTATGCCATCTGCAGCGATGGCGATCTGAATGAAGGTGTGAGCTCTGAGGCGGCTTCTCTTGCAGGTCATTTGAAACTTGGAAATATTATCTATCTCTATGACGACAATCATATTTCAATCGAAGGAGACACCAAGATTACATTCACTGAAGATGTGGCCAAAAGATTCGAAGCCTATGGTTGGCATGTGCAAACAGTAACTGATGGAAATGACGTTCACGCTATTTCGGAAGCTGTAAAGAAGGCGAAGGCAGAAACACAAAGACCTTCCATCATCAAGATAAGAACGCACATTGCCTTTGGTAGCCCGAACAAAATTGATACTGCAGGCGCACACGGCTCTCCTCTGGGCGAACCAGAAGTCAAGCTTGTAAAACAAAACCTTGGATTCGATCCCGAAAAATCTTTTGTGGTTCCGGTGGAGGTAGC
>JAYVRH010000592.1:0-4131 GCA_043776495.1 Cyclobacteriaceae bacterium | reverse complement strand
CACACAATGGCAGAAACAATGGAAAAGGGCACCATCTCCATCAATACGGAGAACATATTTCCCATCATCAAGAAATTTCTTTATTCCGATCATGAGATTTTTCTCAGGGAACTGGTAAGCAATGCTGTGGATGCGACCCAGAAGCTGAAAAAATTGGCTTCTATGGGCGAATTCAACGGTGAGATGGGCGACTTGAGGATTGAAGTCAGCTTCGACAAAAAGAAAAAAACAATTACTGTTTCAGACCACGGCATCGGGATGACCGGCGAAGAGATAAAAAAATATATCAACCAAATTGCTTTCTCCGGCGCTACTGAATTTATTGAAAAATTTAAGGACAAGGCTGACGCCAAAGACATCATTGGCAAGTTTGGCCTGGGTTTTTATTCAGCGTTTATGGTATCCGATCGTGTTGTACTGAACTCCCGGTCTTACAAGGCCACAGGGACAGAAGGCGCTCGCTGGGAATGTGACGGCTCCACTGAATTTGAATTGACCTCCACACTCAAAGAACAACGTGGTACGGAGGTCGTATTGCACATCAACACTGATGCCGAAGAATTTCTGGATGAATTCAGGCTGAAAGGCATTCTGGAAAAATATTGCAAGTTCCTGCCAGTTGAAATCAAGTTTGGCACCAAAGATGAACGCGTTGAGGACGGTGTCGACAAGGACGGTAAGCCTGCTTATAAAACGATCATCAAAGATCGGATTATTAATAATCCTGCCCCGCTTTGGGCAAAATCGCCAAACGACCTTAAGGACGAGGATTACTTAAAATTCTATAAAGAACTATATCCCTTTGCGGAAGATCCTCTTTTCTGGATTCATCTTAATGTGGATTATCCATTTAATCTCACTGGCGTTCTTTACTTCCCAAAAGTGAAGAACGACTTTGAAATGAACAAAAATAAAATTCAGTTGTACAGTCGCCAGGTGTTTATCACCGATGAGGTGAAAGATGTGGTACCTGACTTCCTCATGTTGCTGCATGGCGTGCTTGATTCACCCGATATCCCGTTGAACGTGTCGCGCAGCTATCTTCAAAGCGACTCCAACGTAAAGAAAATAAGTCAACACATTACGAAGAAGGTTGCGGATAAACTCGGAGACATGTTTAAGAAAGACCGTACCGATTTTGAAAAGAAATGGGACGACATAAACATCTTCGTGAAGTACGGTATTATCAGTGATGAGAAGTTCTATGACCGTGCTAAAGACTTTGCTTTGTTGAAGAACACTCAAAAGAAATACTATACACTGGATGAATACCGGGAGTACATCAAAGATTTGCAAACTGATAAAGATAATAATGTCATCTACTTGTACTCAAGTGACACTGGCAAGCAGCACAGCTTCATTGAAACCGCCAACCAAAAGGCTTATGATGTAGTGGTCCTGGATGGCGTATTGGACAGTCATTTTATCAATACGCTCGAACAGAAACTTGACAAGGCGCAGTTTAGGCGAGTGGACAGCGATACCATCGATAAGCTGATTGTGAAAGACGAAAAAGTCGAGAGCGTACTCAGTCAGGCCGACCAGGATAAATTGAAGGCAGTTTTTGAAAAGGCCATCAACAACCCCAGCATGACGGTTAGTATCGAGTCTCTGGCTCCCGATCATTTTCCCGTAACGGTGACAATGAGCGAATGGGCCCGACGAATGAAAGACATGGCCCGTACCGGAGGGGGAGGCATGTACAGCTTCATGGGTGCAATGCCAGACCAGTATGCTGTGTCTATCAATAGCAATCATAAAGTGGCGCAAAAAATCGTACAAATCGAAAGCGAAGACCAGCAGGCTGAGGTCGCAAAACAAGCCTTCGACCTTGCCCTTTTGTCACAAGGGATGCTTACTGGAGCTGATTTGACCAATTTCATCAAAAGAAGCGTCGCGTTGGTCGCCCAGCCCCACGTGTAAAACGCAAAGAGACTAAAATATCCTTTCTCGAATTTCGTTTTGAGATTACTATGATAAAGGGTTCGCTGCTACTTGTTTTCATCTTCGTGTCCTTCTTCGCGAATGGCCAGGAAAGCAAGGATCCGCTGGGAAAGGAAGGGCAGTTCACATTTGAAACTGAAAAGCCTTATAAACTTCTTGAGCTGGATGAAAAGACTTCTGAACCCATCGTCACCAAAAAGAAGAAACCAAAGAAAAAGACATTTTACGGAATAAAGACGCGTAAAAATTATACGCGAAAGGGGTTTGGTGATAAGACAATTACCGAACTTTTTTATGTACTGAAGAAACCTTCCGTGCCCACTGCTTTTGTGAGGGACATTTACTGGTATGATTATACCAGACGCGAAATTCGCCGAACTGGAAACTTCGATCCGAATAAAGGAGTGCTTATACATGGACCTTATAAAAAAATGCAGGGCACTGTGCTTTTGGAAGAGGGTATTTTTTATAAGGGTGCCAAGCACGGTCGGTGGATGAAGTACAACCGCCAGGATATTTTGGATGAGAAGGAAAAGTACTACAAGGGCTGGCCGAAGGAATCACTCGTGACTTACTACGATGCCGTTGAGCACAAAAAGGTAAAAGAAATGATCCCCATCGCGATTGATGAGCGCGAAGGATTCTATTTTCTCTTTCATGAGAACGGAAAAATCGCTGTAACCGGTGAATATAAGTGGAACGAGAAAGTGGGAGACTGGATAGAAAATTATCCTAATGGCAAGCGTAAAAAAATTGTGTCCTACCCCAAAGAACCCTTTGAAAAGGAGATCAGACCCTTTGTCAGGAAAGAGTGGGACGAACAAGGAAAAGAGATTTTTTCATCTAACAAAGGTCAATAAAACGCGTCTTCAATGTGATGTATCCTTGGGCGACTATTCACAATATTGATCGCTACAATGTCATATCTCACATTACCCTGCCAGTTTTTCTCATACATGTATTGCAAAGCACCTTTGAATATCATTTTCTTCTTATGGTAATCAACAAACTCTTCCGGATAGCCATAGTAAGCCGAGGTGCGGGTTTTGACTTCAACAAACACCAGCCATGAGTCCCGACTCACAATCAGATCTATTTCAGATTTTTGGTGGCGATAGTTTCTTTCCAGCACTGTGAAGCCTTTCAGCTTTAGAAAATCAGCCGCCAATTCCTCGCCTTCATTCCCTGTTTTGATTTTGTCGCTCATGCTATACCTTTGAATACGAATTTCGAACGAGAAAAGAATAAATGAAAAAATTAATCGAGGGATTTACCAGACAATTAAGTGAAGCCCTACGGATCGGTCAGGCAGTGGACATGGTGAGGCAAGGAACCGACATTCGCAATGTTCTTATCACGGGTATGGGAGGTAGTGGAATTGTGGCCAATTTGGTTGAGTCTCTTACTTTTGGGAGGGTCCCCATCCCGATTGCTGTTTGCAAAGGGTATGATATCCCACAATTTGTAAGCCCGCATACCCTCTTTATTGCTTGCTCTTATAGCGGAAACACAGAAGAAACACTTGCAGCAATTCAAAAGGCGATGCTCAAGAGAGCTCATATCATATGCATTACTTCAGGTGGCATGATACTGGAGCTGGCGAAAGAAAATAATTTCTATTACATCCTGCTCCCCAGTGGTTATTCCAATCCGCGCTCGATGATCGGTTATATGATGGTGTCCCTGCTCTTTGCCTTATATCATACCAATTTGATAGGCGCTGCCTTCATCAAAGAGACTGAAAACGCTATTGAATATTTAGACAGGAGTGAAAAGGCCATCCAGGCAGCAGGAGAATTGATGGCAAAGAAACTCAAAGGCAAACTTCCTTTTATCTATTGCGATGGTCGCCTGGAGGCAATGGCCATCCGCTTCCAGCAGCAACTCAATGAAAACTCGAAGCAAATCGCCCATGTCGGTACCTTCCCCGAAATCAACCACAATGAAATGGTGGGATGGCGCTTCCCGGACGATATCTTACATCGTGTGCAAGTGGTTTATCTATACTCCGATCACGATCACGACCGAGTAGAGAAAACGATGGAGATTTGCAGAGTAATTTTTGAAAAACGTTCCAATCCCATCATTGATATTGTCGCAGAGGGCGCATCTTTGTTGGAACAATATTATTATTTGATTCACCTCACCGATTGGATTTCATATTATCTCGCAAAAGAATACCAGGTA
>JAYVRH010000591.1:0-4142 GCA_043776495.1 Cyclobacteriaceae bacterium | reverse complement strand
CATTCTAAAAATTCTTTTCAAGCGATATTACTTTTTCATATCAGGATAAAGAGATTGCTTGTGTTTGACTGAAACAGAAACCATTTCCTTAAGAACGTCAATATTGATGTCATTGAGTTTTTTCACATAAATACAACCTCTGTCAGTTTTATGTTTTCCGAGCTTTTTCAATAGTTCTACCCTTGTCTCTGCGTTGGCAGACAGGTAGAAAACAATGGCTGTCGTTTTTGGTGAAAATGCGGACAGTGGCATATCACCTTCTCGCCCGCTTTCATATTTATAATGACAAGGTTCCGAAACCAATAATACTTGGGCCCCACATTTTGGGTTTGAAACCAGTTTGTTTTTGAAATAGTTTAATTATTTGAAGACTGTCTTTAGGCTTTACTTCATCCTTAATCGCACTGACAAATGCATCAATCCTTTTTGAAGTTTCTGTTGTTTTATTCTTGGCCATTTCAATGGATTATTGATAGATAGTCTTCTTTCAATAATAGTCACTGTTGTTTTGACACTTAACCGGGTTTAAAGATATTCCTGTATCCGATCATGCCTGAAAATTTATTAAAGGTAGCAATCACTACCATTAATATCCATATTTTGCCGTGTCAAAAAACAACGCGTATGTCAAAATTACCTCTTAGACTCTCCCACAAAATTCTTTCCGTGTTTTTGTTGCTAGCAGCGTCCACCTCCTTTGCCCAACAGGAAAAATCCAAAGTCAAATTGATTGACCCTGCCAACATGGACCTCACTACTAAACCGGGGGATGATTTTATGGGATATGCCGGAGGTATCTGGATCAAAAACAATCCTGTCCCCGCCAAAGAGACAACCTGGGGAAGTTTCAGCATACTCCGTGATTTTAATATTAAGGCAGTCCGGGAAATCGTCACAGAAGCTGCTGCCAATAAAATGGCCGCAGCCGGAACACTCAAAAAACGTGTAGGTGATTTCTACTCATCTGGCATGGACAGCATAGGCATAGAGATGGCCGGGTTCAAACCGATAGAGGCAGATTATAAACGGGCAGGATCCGTACAAAACTCATCTCAAATATTGGATGAAATAACCTTGCAGCGCACCCAAGGCATCGGCACACCTCTCTTCGGAATGTTTGTAGGTCAGGATCGCAAGCATCCCGAGATCATGGCAGCACAACTTTCGCAAGGAGGCATTTCCATGGGCGACCGCGACTACTACCTTAAAGAGGATGCGCGCACCAGGAAAATACAGACTGCTTTCAATAAGTACATCGTCACTTTGTTTATGCTCGCTGGTGATGTCGAAGAGACGGCACAAAAAAAGGCCGAAAATATTTACGCCCTGGAGAAGAAACTAGCAGTTTCACAGATGAGTCGCGTGGAGATGCGTGACCCTTACAAGACATACAACAAATTTGCCATTGCTGACTTTAGCAAGTCCACGCCCACATTTGACTGGGCTTCAACTTTAACTAAACTTAAAGTAGGTGGCAGTGACAGCATCCTGGTGAATTCACCAAAATTCTTTGTCACTGCAGATAGTCTCTTGAAGAATGCAAACATCGCACTGTGGCAGAACTATTTGCAATGGACTGTACTTCGGGCGGCCGCGCCTTTCTTAAGCAAACCTTTTGTAGATGCCCACTTTTCTTACAACCAGGTGCTGACGGGCCAGAAAATACAAACACCGCGGTGGCAACGCATGGCTACCCTGACAGACCAAATGATCGGCGAACTGTTGGGCCAGCTTTATGTTGAAAAGTATTTCAAGCCCGAAGCCAAAGCGCGCATGAAGGAACTGATTGCCAACCTTGTGAAGGCATACGAAATAAGGATTAAGCAACTCGACTGGATGAGCGATGTCACCAAGCTAAAAGCACTTGATAAACTTAAGGCTTTCACTCCCAAGGTCGGCTATCCGGACCAATGGCGCACCTATGAAGGTATGTCGATCAGTGCCAATTCTTTCTTCCAAAACCTTCGTAGTGCAGGACAATGGTCATATGCAGATATGGTCGGGCAACTTGGCAAGCCTGTGGACCGGACTCGTTTTGGCATGACGCCTCCTACCGTCAACGCTTATTACAATCCTGTTTTGAATGAAATTGTTTTTCCCGCCGGCATACTTCAATATCCATTCTTTCACCCCGATGCGGACGATGCCTTTAATTATGGGGGGATCGGTGCAGTCATTGGTCATGAAATTTCACACGGCTTCGACGATTCTGGAAGTCAATATGACAAAGACGGCACCCTCCGCAACTGGTGGACGCCCGATGATCTAATTAAATTTAAAGAGCGCGCCAAAAAACTTCAAGAACAATTTGACGCCTACACCGTTCTCGACAGCCTGCACGTCAATGGAAAACTTACCCTGGGAGAAAATATAGGGGACCTCGGTGGTTTGAATGCTGCCTATGAAGCTTTTAAAATGACTGCCCAGGGCAAGACGAATAACAAGATTGACGGCTTCACACCAGATCAGAGATTCTTTCTCGCCTGGGCGCAGGTGTGGCGCAGCAACACCCTCAAAGAACGTCAGGCTCAGCTGATCATTACTGATCCACACGCCCCTGCTCAGTACCGAACCATCAGCGCCCCCGTAAATATGGATGCATGGTACAAGGCGTTCAACGTCAAACCCGGAGACAAGCTTTATAAAAAACCAGAAGACCGGATTAAGATCTGGTAACACAGACCAGACGAATGTGCATGCCATTCCCCAATACATGAGACATAAATGCTTGCAAGAATAAAGGAGTGAAATCTTCTTGTAACAGCAATATATTTTGAAATACATCACCCGAACCGTTTGGATTTTATCATTGGTCAGTTTGTTCACTGACACTGCCAGTGAAATGCTATATCCCATCATGCCGATTTACCTGAAGACAATTGGGTTTTCAATTGTGCTCATAGGAATACTCGAAGGAGTTGCAGAAGCGACGGCTGGCATCAGCAAAGGTTATTTTGGTAAATTATCAGACACTTCGGGTAGAAGGGTTCCTTTTGTACAAATGGGTTATGCCTTTAGCGCCATCTCAAAACCGATGATGTCAATCTTTGTGTTTCCCCTTTGGATTTTTTTTGCAAGGACCATGGACCGTTTTGGAAAAGGGATCAGAACGGGTGCAAGAGATGCCATGCTTTCAGATGAAGCCACGACAGAAACAAAAGGTAAAGTCTTTGGCTTTCACCGATCCATGGACACATTGGGTGCTGTCCTTGGACCAACATTGGCTTTGGCTTATTTATATTACCACCCACAAGACTACAAGACCCTCTTTTATATTGCGTTTATTCCCGGACTATTTGCTGTGATTGCTACGCTTTACTTAAAGGATAAAAATAGTTCTCAAAGCAGTTCTAAAGTATCCACACCCTTCTTCTCCTTCTTGAAATATTGGAAAGTAAGTCCGGCATCTTATAGAAAAGTGGTGATCGGTCTTCTTGTTTTTACTCTGTTCAACAGTTCTGACGTTTTCCTTTTGCTTCAGGCTAAGCAATCAGGACTGGATGATACCATGGTTATCGGGGTTTACATCTTCTATAATCTCATCTATGCATTGTTTGCTTTTCCGATTGGCATCATAGCCGACAAAGTTGGACTAAAAACAATTTTTATTGTCGGACTCGCGTTCTTTTCGACCGTTTACTTCGGAATGTCTGTCAACACCAACTTATATCTCTTCTTTGGACTGTTTTTCCTTTACGGCATTTATGCTTCCGCAACGGAAGGAATTTCAAAAGCTTGGATATCCAACATTACTGACAAAAAGGATACCGCAACCGCCATCGGAACCTATTCAGGACTTCAAAGCATCTGCACGATGTTGGCTAGTTCTTTGACCGGACTGATTTGGTTTAAGTTTGGAGCAGCCACTGCATTCATCACGACAGCAAGCGTCACACTTCTTGTAATAGTTTATTTCATGACAGTCCCTAAACCGGCAACAAAGAATCCTTAAAGAGCCCCATTGATGGCACAAGGTTTAATGCCCTGAAAAAACAGATGTGTTTCATTTATTCTGTGCCACACTTTGCAAAATCTCTTTTAATCATACTTCTATGTTAAAATCCAAGGCACAAGAAGTTTTTTCTTGTTATTTTGTATTTGATAGGCAAAGCGGAAACAGGCTCTGCTGGAGAGCAACTTGC
>JAYVRH010000590.1:0-4145 GCA_043776495.1 Cyclobacteriaceae bacterium | reverse complement strand
ATGGTGCGCATTGCGGCTATTTTCATTTCAGGAATTCTCCTTTGTATCTGCTTTCCTGGTTGGATAAGTCAAAGTCTGGCAACTGTTTTCCTTACAATTTTTACGTTGCTTTACTTTTTGGTTCAAATGGTGTTAGGTCAGTCACCATCCATTAAAATTATTTACGGAACGTTAGGACTGGCCGCAATACTTTGTGCGGGATATTTGAATGTCTTGCTGAAAAATGAATCCCGGCAGCTTGATCACATTATTACAGTTACTGAAAAAATTACCGCTTATCAAGTCAAACTGATCACGCCTGCTGAGGAAAAGGAAAAGTCATTTAAGAGAATAGCTCGAGTACAATCCATTCACACCGAAAGAGGCTGGAAGCCATCGTCAGGCAAAGTGAATTTATATTGGCCAAAAACAGAGCTTATTTTCAATCTTGACTATGGTGACCTTTTGTTAATCAAGGGTCAACCACAGCGACTTGAACCGGCCTACAACCCTTATGAATTTAACTTCAGGCACTTTCTGAGCTATAAAAATATTTACCATCAGCAATTTGTTCGATCCGGTGAATGGCAGTTGCTGAACAAATCGAGCGATCAAGGATTTCTTTTTTATGCCCACCGTGCAAGAAACTGGTCAGTGGCTTCAGTAAGAAAATTTATTTCCTCTCCACGGGAACAAGCCATTGTCGTTGCCCTGGTGCTGGGGGTGACAGATGGACTTGACAACGAATTGCAGAACGCATATGCAGCCAGCGGGGCCATGCATGTACTGGCCGTTTCAGGTCTTCATGTCAGCATCATTTACGGAATGCTTTTGCTTTTCTTAAGGCCACTGGGCAAAAGTGTCGCAGGGCAATGGGTTATCGCCATCATTAGTCTTGTTCTGCTGTGGGCATATGCTTTTATCACTGGACTGTCTCCCTCCGTACTCCGGGCAGTGGCGATGTTCTCCTTTGTAGCCATCGCAAAGCCTGTGGGCAGGAATACCAATATTTATAATACCCTCGCTGCTTCCGCTTTTTGTTTGTTGATCTACGATCCTTACCTCATCATGTCGGTTGGATTTCAACTTTCTTATCTCGCCGTGTTTGGAATTGTCTACCTGCAACGTCCGCTCTACCAACTATGGGAGGCAAAGTCTGCTTTGGTGAATTGGGCCTGGCAAATCAGTTGTGTTTCCATCGCAGCCCAGATTGCCACCTTTGCTTTGGGGTTCTTATACTTCCATCAATTTCCAATTTACTTCCTGTTGTCAAATCTGTTTGTCATCCCTGGTTCCTTTGTAGTCCTGGTGGGAGGAATTTTACTTTTGATCATCAGCCCGTTTTCGTGGATCGCATCGTGGATTGGAATTGCGTTAGAGTGGTTTGTCAGAATTCTGAATGAGGGTATTTTTCTAGTCGAGCGACTGCCGTTGAGTCTAATCAACAACGTTTACATTTCCGGGTGGCAGTGCCTGCTGCTCTTCCTTGTTATATTGGGAGTACTGCTACTCATCCGATTCAAGAGATTTCAACTCGTTTTGTTGATGCTGATTTTCGTGTCCTTGTTTTCACTGCTTTCATGGCACCATCTACTCAACGAGGTGGACAGACCCCGCTGGACGGTCTATCGCACTCAAGGTCATTGTGCCATGGAATGGATTCAAAACGGATCCTCATTCTTCCTGACCGATTCAGCTTTCATGCAAAACAAGGCCAGGATCAAGTTCCATATTCAACCCAGCCGTTTGGTACATAGAGTTAATATTGTTCATTCTGTTTCATCGCTGCCTCATCGATCCAAGGAACTGGAATTGTTAAAATGGAATGGAAAGATATTTCTCTTTCTGAAATCGAAGAAATTCAATCTTCCAAAAAACCTGGTGGTCGATTACCTGGTTGTCAGTAACAATTCACTCACGTCACTTAAAATGATTGGGGGCCACATTAATTTTGGTGAGCTGATTCTTGATAGCAGCAATTCCTATCGTTATGGTGAGCGCCTGGAGAAAGAAGCAGGAGAGTTGAGCAAGTCTTGCTTTTCTGTATTGAAGAAAGGAGCATTTATTTTGAAATTGTAAAGAGATTGCCACAGATTTCACGGATTGGCGCAGATGGCTATCTGTGTTAATCAGTGTATTCTGTGGCAATCCTATCTTTCACTTTTAGTATCTTTAAACACCCTAAGAAATTATGCCATTAGTTGAATATTCTGTTCATGATCGAATCGGTTATATTACCCTGAACCGGCCAGAAAAAAGAAATGCACTAAGTCCTGTGATGGTGAGTGCGTTAAAAGAGTCGTTCAAAAGGGCCGAGTCGGACGAGGCAGTTAAAGTGATTGTCCTGCAGGCAAGTGGTGATGCATTTTGCGCCGGTGCTGACCTTGGATACTTGCAACAAATGCAAAAATTCTCCTACGAGGAAAACCTCGCGGACTCACAGCACTTGAAGGAATTATTCTTTTTGATTTATACCCTTAAGAAAGTGGTGATCGCCCAGGTCGAGGGCCCGGCATTAGCAGGTGGTTGCGGACTCATCACAGTTTGTGATTTCGTATTTGCCACTCCTGAAGCCAAGTTCGGGTACACCGAAGTCAGGATTGGATTTGTGCCAGCCCTTGTGATGATTTTTCTACTTCAGAAAGTGGGGGAAACCCGTGCTAAGGAACTGTTATTAACCGGTCATCTGATTGGAGCAGCAGAGGCGAAAGCAATTGGAATCGTGAATAGAGTGGTAGAAAAGCTGACGTTGGAAAAGGAAGTAAATGATTTCGCTACAGAGATAATATCAAACGCTTCTCCTCAATCGTTGGCGTTGACCAAGAAAATGATTTCAGAAGTCCAGCACTTGACGCTACAAGAAGCGTTGGACTTTGCTGCCCGGCAAAATGCCCAGGCGAGGAGTACCGAAGACTGTAAAAAAGGAATTGACGCTTTCTTGAAGAAGCAGCCTTTGAAGTGGTGATAAAGCATTCCTTGCGACGTGTCTACACCTGAATCCATCTTAAAGCAATATTGGGGTTACGATCATTTCCGGACCCCACAGCGGGAGATCATCAGGGCTGTGCTTGAGAAGAAAGACGTGCTCGCTCTTTTGCCTACAGGTGGCGGCAAATCGGTTTGCTTTCAGGTGCCTGGACTTTTGATGGAGGGCATCACACTCGTGATCAGCCCACTCATTGCGCTCATGCAAGATCAGGTGCAGCAGCTCCGCGCAAAAGGAATTATGGCTTTGGCCATTCACTCCGGAATGGGAAGAAGGGAAATCGACATTGCACTTGACAATTGTGTGTATGGAAAATATAAATTTCTCTACCTGTCACCCGAGCGGTTGAAGACAGAAATTTTCCTTGCCCGATTTGTGAAAATGAATGTTTCTTTGATTGCGGTGGATGAAGCCCATTGCATTTCTCAATGGGGCTATGATTTCCGGCCTCCTTACCTTGAGATTGCCGCTTTACGGGAACTTAAGCCGGATATTCATTTCCTTGCACTCACCGCTACCGCCACGAAGGAAGTGAAAGAAGATATAATTGATAAGCTGGCTTTACGCGAGTCGATTATTTTTCAAAAAAGTTTTGCCCGCGAGAACCTCTCGTTTGTAGTTAGAAGGACAGAGAACAAGGAGAAGAAGTTGCTGGAAATCTTAAAGCATGTGCCTGGCACAGCCGTGGTATATGTCCGATCAAGAAAGGCAACAGTTGAACTGAGCAAATGGTTGGCCCGCCAAAACATCAAATCAACATATTATCATGCGGGATTGACGCACATAGACCGGCTCGCACGCCAGGAAGAATGGATCAGCAACAAGACCCGCGTGATGGTGGCCACCAATGCATTTGGTATGGGCATCGACAAAGCTGATGTGCGCGCAGTCATTCATATGGATTTACCTGAGAACCTGGAAGCCTATTATCAGGAGGCTGGGAGGGCTGGCCGCGATGGGAAACGCGCCTACGCAGCCTTGGTGTTTCATGAAGCGGATGTCATCAGCCTGAGAAGTAAAGTACAGCAGGCACACCCTTCTGTGGAATATCTTAAAAAAATTTATCAGGCTCTCGCCAATTATTTTCAATTGGCCGTGGGCAGCAGCGAAGGAGTGAGTTATGATTTTGAGCTGGATGGTCTTTGCCAGCGCTTTAGTCTTAGGTCGACTGCCGTTTTTG
>JAYVRH010000589.1:0-4147 GCA_043776495.1 Cyclobacteriaceae bacterium | reverse complement strand
AAAGTCCCAGGGGCCGGCGTCAGACCTTATGCTGGTGATGTAGCCATGGCTGAAAAAGGTATCATCACGCTCGAAATAGGAATCCATGGCATCCCTGTGAACATGGACCCTTCGGTATATGCAGATCTGGGAGGGAGCGCTTTAAGCGGCTACCCCAACTACAATATGGACAACCGCGACCGCTATTATTACAAACGGGTTTATATGGGATGTGTCCGTGCTAATGACTTCCTGGTGAGCCTACCACAGTTCGACGGCGCACATCTCGCTGTAACAGGTGGTAGCCAGGGTGGTGCACTATCGATTATAACGGCTGCACTTGATAGCCGCGTAATATACCTCGCCGCATTTTATCCAGCGCTTAGTGATGTTACGGGATATCTAAATGGTAGGGCAGGGGGATGGCCGCATATGTTTGATAAGAACAACCTGGCTTACAACAATCTGAAAGAGAAAAAGGAAACGGTGAAGTATTATGACGTCGTCAACTTTGCACGGGAAGTGAAAATCCCGGGACTTTACTCGTGGGGTTTTAATGATGAGACCTGCCCCCCCACATCTATGTATGCAGCATACAACGTCATTAGTGCACCGAAGGAATTGATGCTGGCACTGGAGACTGGCCATTGGACCTACCCGGAGCAAAGGGAGAAGTTTAATGAATGGCTTTTGGCGCAGTTGAACAAGTAATGTTTGGTTAGGTCGCGCAAAGCCGCAAAGATCGCAAAGTGAAACGCGTACGGTGCATTTTTTGGGCCTTTGCGAGAAGTAACTAAGGCCATTAATCACTTTCACCATGAAACTATTCAGAAAATCAGGCCTGCTCGCTGTTGCAGTAATATTGATCTGCGGCCTGCGCGGTTTAGCTCAGCAAGTCGCGCCAGCCACTATCAAAGTAGATCTTGAAAGAGAAATCGCACCGATGCGACCAATATGGGCTTGGTTCGGTTATGATGAACCGAATTATACCTACATGAAGGATGGTAAGAAGCTGCTTTCTGAAATTGCTGCACTCAGCCCGACACCGGTCTATGTTCGGGCCCATAATCTCTTAACTACCGGTGACGGTACACCTGCGTTGAAATGGGGATCAACCAATGCGTACACCGAGGATAAAAATGGAGATCCTATTTACAACTGGAATATCCTCGACAGCATCTTTGACACATACGTCAGGCGCGGTATGAGGCCCCTGGCGCAAATTGGATTTATGCCTGAAGCACTGTCAGTCAATCCACAACCTTATCAGCACAACTGGAAGCCTGGAGTGCGCTACAACGAAATCTCTACGGGCTGGGCCCATCCACCCAAAGATTATAACAAGTGGAATGAACTCGTCTTTCAATGGGTAAAGCACTGCGTGGCGCGTTATGGGCAAAAGGAAGTGGAGACCTGGTACTGGGAAGTTTGGAATGAACCTGACATCTCCTATTGGAAAGGAACGTGGGAAGAATTTTTTAAACTGTATGACTATGCCGCAGAGGGAGTCAAGCGAGCACTGCCTACGGCTAAGATCGGTGGCCCGGATGTTACCGGAGGTGGAATGAAATTTCTGGATGCCTTCTTAAAACATTGCCTGGCCGATACAAATTATGTCACTGGAAAAATCGGGTCGCCGCTTGATATGATTCTTTTTCATGCTAAAGGATCTCCTAAAGTTGTTGATGGAATCGTGCAGATGAATATCAGCAGACAACTCAAAAGTCTGGCGGATCATTTTCAGGTGATTAACACTTATCCTCAAGTCAAGCACTTGCCAATCGTCATTGGAGAATCTGACCCTGAGGGCTGTGCCGCTTGTGGTATGCAGACCAATCCCGAAAATGCTTATCGCAACGGCACCATGTACTCGAGTTATACCGCTGCCTCATTTGCACGCCACTACCTTCTGGCGGACCAGTATGGCGCCAACCTATTGGGAGCAGTTTCCTGGTCTTTTGAATTTGAAGATCAGCCGTGGTTTGCAGGCTTCCGTGATCTCGCTACGAATGGCGTGGATAAGCCTGTACTGAATGTTTTCCGCATGTTTGGCATGATGAAAGGAATAAGGGTGGAAGTGGAAGGAAGCCAAATGTATTCTACGAAAGATATTCTTGCTTCGAGCGTAAGAGGGCAAACTGACATCGGTGGACTGGCATCAAAAGAGGAGCGGAGCGCCGCCGTGATGATTTGGAATTATCACGATGATGATAAACTAGCTCCTGCCGAACCAGTACAAGTCACAATGAATGGTCTGCCAGTTGGGCCCGTCACCGTAACGCAGTATAGAATTGATCAGGAGCATAGCAATTCGTATGAGGTATGGAAGAAAATGGGATCTCCGCAACAGCCGACCAAAGATCAAATCGCAAAGCTTGAATACGCGGGCCAGTTACAAACCATGGGAATGCCGGATAAGAAAGTAGGGAAGGAAGGAGCGATTATATTGGATATCACTTTACCACGGCAGGGAGTTTCATTGTTGAAAATAGATTGGTAGACTAATCCTACTTCTATGTTATTCAAGCCTTATCCATTATGTAACGCTAATGTTCGACCCCTCTGGGGGGTCGTAAATTTATTTTAGGACGACATACTATACACATTTGACTCCTTTCGGAGTCAGTAAGCAGCGGCCAAACAATCCTGAAGGGATTGAACGTTTATAGAACGAACATGCGACCATCTCCAGTCGACCCCGAAGGGTGTCGAACCAATACGGGTTAATCTCGTTCGTAGGAAACATGACAAAATTGGACTAATTGGTTTTAGAATCTATTCTTGATACTTTTTCTTCAATTTATCTTAAATTTGAGATGTTGCTTCAAATGAAATCCATGATCAAGCCAATCCTCTACTCTAATATTGCAGAAAAGAAGATCTTTAATGAAGGTGTTTCAGAAATCCTTTCCCCTCTTGAAAGCCTTATTCAGGGTCTTAACGTGATGGATTTAAATGCGGCCTTGAAGCAATCGAATAACATTAATCTGGTGGAGGTAGAAGACATCGTTTGGATCGAGCTAAAGTTCAGGAATGATCGCTAACGAAATCAGAGGAGCTTTACAAAAAACATGCTCAGCATTAAACAAGAATAATGTTGAATACATTATAGTCGGAGGGGTTGCAGTAGGATATCATGGATACCAAAGAATATCGGGAGGCCCAATGTTGGATTACCCTGAGATCAAGCATGACATCGATATTTGGTACAAGCCAACAACAGAGAATTTTGAAAACATCATTAAATCCATTGAAGAACTTGGGGTTGAAACAACCGAACTGAAAGAAGTAATATTTGATCCACTGAAAACATACTTGCGGATTCCTCATACCTATTTTAAGATTGAGTTTCTTCCTCAAATGAAAGGCCTGGAGTCATTTAGCCAAAGTCGGAGCAAGGCCCTCGTTCAGGTATTGGATAACAATAGGATCCTGATTATTAATCTCGAGGATCTTCTTACAAATAAAGCAGCAGTCGATCGCCAAATTGATCGAACCGATATTAAGGAGCTTAGAAAGAGGAATCCGGGTAGATCAGGAGCTCCGGAGGTATAAAATCAATCCATAAAACGATCGCCAAAGATGACTTACCAAAGTCTGATCATGGAATTTGGAAGCATTCGTACGCACCGTTACCAACGCGCTGTTGGTGCTACCACAAGATGTGATCAATATCACGTTGGAACTTGGAAGTTGAACGATCTTTAGCGTTGTGACATTCTCATAGATTGTCTATTTTGTAATAAAATCTCACCAACCAATACCACCTCCTTATGAAGACACATCGACTCCTCCTGGTATTCACTTTGTTTGCCGGATACGCTTATGGCCAATCTGCCTGGACTCCGGCCAACATGATGGCGTACAAACGCCTTGGCGGCGTATCCATTTCTGAAGACGGCCGCTATGTTGCCTTTACCGTCGCCGAGGCCAGGATGACCAGGAATCAATCGGATTTCCTCACCCACGTATGGGTCTCTTCCGCAGACGGGCCACCTTTGCAGTGGACCTTTGGTGACAAGTCATGTATGTCGCCCGGATTTTCGCCGGACAGCCGATATCTTACTTTTCTTTCTGCCCGTGATTCAGGGCGAACTAGTCAGTTGTATCGCGTGCGCCTGTCAGGGGGCGAGGCAGAACAATTGACAAAAGAATCCGACAACATCAT
>JAYVRH010000588.1:0-4153 GCA_043776495.1 Cyclobacteriaceae bacterium | reverse complement strand
ATGAATCGCAAAAGAAATTACTCGCTCTGTCATCGCTTATTGGTGATGGGTCTGCTGGCGATGCTGAATCCATTATCAGCTTTGAGCCAGACTGCAGGAAAAGAAGTGAAGTTTAAAAAGTATCACCTTTGGGATGAATTTTACACCGAAGCTGCCACCGTCGGCGACGTCAATAAAGATGGAAAGATTGACATCCTGGCAGGCGCCCGCTGGTTTGAGGCTCCTGACTGGAAAGCCCATGATATATGGAAGCATAAGAAATTTGATTATACCAAAGGGTATAGTGATTCATTCCTGAACTATACCATGGATGTGAATGAAGATGGATGGGTTGATTTGATCTGCTTTGATTTTCCCGGAAAGGAAGTCTATTGGTTTGAAAATCCTGCGGGTCAGGAAGTCTTGTGGAAAAGAAGCTTGATTGACTCCATTGCTTCCAACGAGTCGCCGATGCTGGTGGACATCGACAGCGATGGTAAGAAAGACCTCGTATTTGGCAACGAGAAGCTTGGACAGATGGCATGGTTCAGTGCTTCCGTCAAATCAAAGAAAGTAACATGGAAACGAAATCCCATCAGCGAACAAAATTCAAAAGGCATTGGGTTATTCTCTCACGGTCTTGGCTGGGGTGACATCAATGGCGACGGTATCAAAGATATAATGATCAGGGGAGGATGGTGGGAAGCACCTAAGGATATGAAAAGCACTCCATGGAAATTTCACGAAGCCGATTTGGGAGAATCCTGCGCTCAAATGCTTACCTATGATTTTGACAAAGATGGTGATAATGATGTACTAGCTTCCTCCGCCCATGCCTACGGCATCTGGTGGTACGAACAAGCTTTCGACAAAGACAAGAATAGTTATTTTATTACCCATACCATTGACAGTTCTTTTTCTGAAACACATAGCATCTTGCTCGAAGATGTGAACCGGGATGGCCTACCAGACTTCATCACAGGGAAACGATTCTTCTCGCACCAGGGGCGTGGACCCGGCGGCCTTGAACCGGCAGTGCTCTACTGGTTTGAGTTGTTAAAGGATGGAAATCAAAAGCCCGTTTGGGTACGGCATCTGATTGATGATACTTCGGGTGTGGGCATTCAATTTGTGACGGAAGACATGAACAAGGACGGTAAGCTGGATATTGTAATTGGAAACAAGAACGGCGTATTCTACTTCGAACAGCAGTAAACTGACTTCATATGAATAAGAAAATAAACATCGCGATTGTAGGTTTGGGATTTGGTGCGGAGTTCATCCCCATTTATCAGAAACATCCCAATGCAAACATGTATGCCGTTTGTCAACGTACCAAAAGCAAGCTGGATGAAATTGGCAATGCCTTCAAGATAGAAAAGCGTTACACCGAATTAGCAGATTTATTGAAGGATCCTAATGTAGACGCCGTTCACATCAATTCTCCGATCCACAATCATGCATCTCAGTCACTGGCGGCCTTACGTGCAGGAAAGCATGTGGCCTGCACCGTACCGATGGCAACCACCGTGGAAGAATGCCGCCAGATTGTAGAAGCCGTGCAAGAAACGGGGCTAACCTATATGATGATGGAGACGGTGCTGTATAGCCGTGAATTTTTGTTCGTCAAGGAAATGTATGACAAAGGCGAATTAGGCAAGATTCAATTTCTGCGCGCCTCGCATCAGCAGGAGATGAAAGGATGGCCCGGCTACTGGGAAGGTCTGCCTCCAATGCATTACGCTACCCATTGTGTTGGCCCAGTCTTGGGATTAACCCGCGATGAAGCGGAATATGTTTCCTGCTTCGGTTCAGGAACGATCGATAAAGAACTTATTCCCAAATACAATTCACCTTTTGCGATTGAATCCTGCCATATCAAATTCAGGAAATCCGATCTATCGGCAGAGGTCACGCGTTCACTATTCAATACCGCCCGGCAATACCGCGAAAGTTTTGATGTGTATGGTTCTAAAAAGTCTTTCGAATGGACCCAGATCGAGCATGAAGACAATGTGATTCACATCGGAGAAAAACCATCGAGGGTTAAGACCCCGGACTATGCCCATTTACTCCCAAAAGAAATTGCACCTTTCACAACAGGAGGAGTTTATGACGCTGAAAGCAACAAGCACCTTTCATTTATACAAGGTGCCGGACATGGCGGCTCGCATCCACACCTTGCTCATGAGTTTATCCATGCACTGGTTGATAAGAAGCAACCTTATCCCAATGCCCAACAATCAGCAAATATTACTTGCGTCGGCATTCTGGCTCATGAATCGGCCATGAAGGGAGGAGAAATTATGCGGCTGCCTGAATTCACCTGGTCTAAATAGCCCCCACGTCACAGGCGGTGAAGACAACAAGGGAACACCAATCGCCATACTTGTTTGCGAAAATCTGTTTTTTTGACAAATTTTGTCAAAATTAAAAACGATCATTTGAATGGAAAGTTTAGGGGATAAAATCAGGAAACTTCGGGTAGGCCAGGGGCTGCCATTGAGGACTGTGGCGGCCTACCTCAAAATGGATCAAGGCATATTGAGTAAAATGGAGAGAGGCCAGCGAAAAGCATCGCGAGCCCTTGTTGTTAAACTAGCTAAGTACTTTAAAGTAAAGGAAAGTGAGTTAATCGTATTGTGGTTGTCAGATAAACTAGCTTACGAGCTAGCAGACGAAGCGGGGGCACTAAATGCCTTACAGATGGCGGAGGAGAAAGTTAGGTATAAGGCTCACTCGAGAATTGACCGAAAAACAATCATTAAGAAAATCACTAATTATTTTAATGGTCACAAAATGATCAATAAGGCATGGCTGTTTGGTTCCTTTGCGAGGGGTGAGGATGATTATAAAAGTGATATTGATATCATGATTGAAGTACCGTCGGATTCAAAGTTTTCGCTCTTTGATCTTGCTGATGTACAATATCAATTGGAGCAGATTGTTTCCGCCAAGATAGATGTGGTGATGAGTGATGGCGTTCGTCCCCAGGTGATGGACAGAATTAAACAAGATCTAAGACTTTTGTATGAGAGATGAATCTCTTACCACAAAAGACCGCCTGAAGCACATTATTGAGGCCATCGGGGAAATAGATTCTTTTACACTTTCCTATACAAAAGAATCGTTTTTAAAAGACAACAAAGTAATTTACGCCACCCTGTTTCAATTCGCTATCATTGGAGAAGCGATCCGGTATGTTGATGGTGATATTCTGGAAAAATATGCGTATCCCTGGCATAAGGTAATTGGTTTCAGAAACTTTATTTTGAATGAATACCATGCCATCAGTTTCAGGATTGTTTGGGAGGCAGTAGAGGGCGATTTACCAGAGCTAAAGAAGATCATAGAAAAAATCCTGGCGAATGAATTTCAATCATCAATCTAATACGTTATCGGCCGGTGGCATCCTTTAATAACTTTCAGATAAATCATGGTTGAGAATCCCTCCACCAAAGGCCGAGCTAGCAGAGTAAGAAAGAACCTGCTTTTGGGCATGGCGCTGGCCTGGGCCGCCTCACCGAGTTCCCTGTTGCGTTACTCAATCCTGGGCATCATCAACGCGACGATGACCCCCATCTCAGTATTCCTGGGGGCTGCTCTTGTTAATAAAATAGCCGAAGCCCGGTTGCTATCCCTTCAATACAATGATATTCTTCCTATTGTAGCCGGGCTTTGGATTGTGGCTGCGGTGCAACGATCCATCGGAGCTTACATGGGATACGGAAGAAACTTATTCGTTCGTCGTGTGGAGTTGGAAGCCGAGCGACGATTGCTTGAAAAAGCTTCCAAAGTAGACCTGGGCCACTTTGACAATTCAAATTGGCATGATCGTCTCGCCAGGGCAAAACGCGATGTGAACTGGAGACCCGGCGACCTGACCTGGTCTGTGTTGGGATTATCAGGCAACATCGTGACGATCATACTCATGGCATCACTTCTGGCAAGCTTGCATTATTTATTGGTCATCCTTGCCTTGGGAGCAGCTGCGCTCTCACTTCTCTTGGAAAGCCGAGTGACCTCACGTCTTTATGCTTTCTTTTATAAGGAGACTCCGGAAGAGCGTGAACGCGGATACCTCGGTGATCTGCTCGTGCAGCCACGCAACACAAAAGAGATTCGGGCTTATGTGCTGGCGGATTACTTATTGGGAAGGCATCGCAAAGTCTCT
>JAYVRH010000587.1:0-15017 GCA_043776495.1 Cyclobacteriaceae bacterium | reverse complement strand
TCGTCAACGCGTTGGAAAAATTCAAGCCGCTCAGGGCGGTGTTTGGAAACATCGACGATAAGAATTTGCAGTCGCGGTTTACAGAAGATCTTTGGTTTGATTGTGAAGGCGCGAAGATCTGGATGACTCATATCGGTGGAGCACCGCCGAATTACAATCCACGGGTGAAGAAAATCCTAAGAGATAAAATCCCGGATGTTTTCATCTGTGGTCATTCGCATATTCTCCGGGTGAAAAAAGATGATACAATGAACATGCTGTACATCAATCCGGGAGCAGCAGGAAATCACGGTTTGCATTCCATGAAGACGATCATCCGCATGGAAATCGAAGTAGCAAAAATTACAAGAATGGAGGTAATTGAATTGGGAAAAAGGGGAGCAATTTGAAGCTTTTGTTAATCTAATAGGCACCCAGCCAATCTTTCAATTAGCAATCTTTCAAGCTTGTATGTCTGGCGTGATCTGAAAATGAACCGGACCCTAATCTTCCAATCAACAAATCTTTCAATCTTATAATCAATTACTTCTTCGCAGTTGCTTTCTTGGCTTTGAACTCCTCTTTAATCTTCTCAATGTCAACACCTTTCGCAACAGGCTGAAAATTCTGGATCTTAAGGGTTTGCCTTCTGCGGGCTGATTTGGCTCTGTCTTTGCGGTTCTTGCGCTTGAGTCGTGTAACTGCCATAAATAGGTTCGTTTTAAAGAGGCGCAAAAATAGACTTTGATTAACAGGATAAAAAAGAATTGTTTGATTTTTATTGAATTCACTCAGATCAGGGGTCATAAAAACATTTAAATAGGGCCAAATAAGCGCCAATCATGTTAGTTTTACCCCTTATTGTATGGACAAACCCTCTCTTCCAAAAGGCACCCGAGACTTTGGACCGGCCCAGATGGCCAGGCGTCAGTTTATTTTAAACACCATTCGCAGGGTGTTTGAGAAATATGGCTTTCAGCCGTTGGAGACACCTGCGATGGAGAATCTCTCTACGCTCACAGGGAAGTATGGCGAAGAAGGCGATCAGTTGCTTTTCAAGATTTTGAACTCAGGGGATTATCTAAAGGATATTGAAGTTGCGAAACTAAATGACGGAGATTCAAAATCCCTCGCTGCTGATATCTCCGAAAAAGGCCTGCGTTACGATCTCACCGTTCCCTTCGCTCGTTATGTGGTGATGAACCGTCATGAAATAACATTTCCTTTTAAGCGCTATCAGATTCAGCCAGTCTGGCGCGCCGATCGTCCACAAAAAGGACGCTACCGCGAATTTTTTCAGTGTGATGCAGATGTGATCGGTACAAACTCTTTGATCTGTGAAGCTGAAATTATCCTCATGATCAGAGACGTATTCAAGAATCTGGGGATCATGGATTATTCAATAAAGATCAATCACAGAGCCATTCTCTCCGGCCTCGCAGAACTGGCCGGAGCAAAAGAGAATGAATCTTCATTGTTCGTCGCCATCGACAAGCTTGATAAAATGGGCGAAGAAAAAGTAAAAGAGGAACTTAGAAGTAAGGGATTCACAGAACCTGGCCTTGCCTCTCTTTTCGAAATCCTGGATTTAAAAGAAAGCACCCAAAATAAAATTGACTTCCTTTCCAATAAATTTTCGGCTTCTTCGAATGGGCAAAAAGGAATTTCTGATTTCAAAGAAGCTTTAGGTCTTCTGGCAAGTTACGGCGTCAATGAGCAGCATGTCGAATTTGATATGGCCCTTGCCCGCGGACTGAGCTACTATACCGGCTGCATTTTCGAAACAAAGATCAACGGCATCTCCATAGGCAGCGTGGGCGGCGGCGGAAGATATGACAACCTTACCGGAGGATTTGGGATGCCCGGCATATCAGGCGTTGGATTTTCATTTGGCGTTGACCGGCTGTATGATGCCATGGAAGAACTCCAACTCTTCCCGGCGGAAACAATGATCTCATCCAAGATTTTGATTTGTCACCTGGATGAAGAATGCCAAAGATTCGCTTTAAGAATTGTTCAACAGCTTCGTGAGAAAGGAATCGCATCTGAAGTCTATCCTGATCTTTCCAAACTAAAAAAACAACTCGAGTACGCCGACCGGAAAAAAATCCCCTTTACAATTGTCATCGGATCGGATGAAATGAAGAGTGGCGCGCTCACGTTCAAGAACATGAAGGCGGGCGAACAGCATCAGCTTACCTTGGACGAAATCATCTCAAAATTCTGATCAGCGTGGCACTGCAACACACTATTTCCTCCCGCCTCCTTCTGTTGTCTGACCTCGAAAGAATCCTTCTGGAAGATTGTCAGCTCACGGTCTCGCCTGAATCCAGAGAAAAAATAATCCGCTGCCGGGAATACCTCGACAATAAGATCGCTAGTACTTCACAGCCATTGTACGGAATCAACACCGGCTTCGGCTCTCTTTACAACAAAAATATTTCCAGGGAAGATCTTGAAAAACTTCAGGATAACCTGGTGAAGTCGCACGCATGCGGTACCGGACCGGAGATCCCGGAAACCATCGTGAGGCTGATGCTCTTCCTGAAGGTACAATCCCTTTCATACGGCTACTCCGGTGTGCAAATGGAAACGGTACAGCGATTGGCAGATCTGTTCAATCAAAAAGTTTATCCGAAAGTTTATGAGATGGGTTCGCTGGGCGCTTCCGGCGACCTCGCCCCGTTGGCACATCTATCACTGCCATTGATTGGACTTGGCGAAATAAATTTTGAAGGTAAATCATGGAGTGCGAAAGAGATTCTGGAACGGTTTCATTGGCGACCACTCCACTTCAAGGCAAAAGAAGGGTTGGCCCTCCTCAATGGAACTCAGTTCATGGGAGCCTTTGGTGTGTGGTGTGTCCTTCAGGCTCACCGGATCATGAGACTCGCCAACCACATTAGCGCCCTTTCATTGGATGTATTTGATGGACGAATCGAACCGTTCAATAAAAAAGTACACCACATCCGTCCGCAGAAAGGACAAGGAAAGATTGCCATCCAATTTCTTAAAATGCTGGAAGGAAGTCAGTTGATCGTACAACCTAAAAAACATGTCCAGGATCCCTACTCCTTCCGATGCATTCCGCAAGTCCATGGTGCGAGCCTGGACGCCCTCGACTATGTCACAGAAGTGATCCTTGCAGAAGTCAATGGCGTCACCGACAATCCAAATATTTTCCCGGAAGAAGATGAGATCATTTCCGCAGGCAATTTTCACGGACAGCCCCTGGCACTGGCGATGGATTTTCTCTGCATCGCTATCGCGGAGATGGGAAGCATTTCAGAGCGCAGGACCTATCAGCTCATCAGCGGGTCACGCGACTTGCCCAATTACTTAGTAGCCAATCCGGGTATTAATTCGGGATTGATGATACCTCAATACACTGCCGCTTCGCTCGTGAGTCAAAACAAGCAGTTATGCACACCTGCCTCGGTGGACTCGATCGTTTCCTCAAACGGGCAGGAAGATCACGTAAGCATGGGGGCAAATGCTGCATTGAAAGCATACCGCGTGGTGAACAACGTGTTTTCGATTCTAACGATTGAACTCATCACGGCCGCGCAGGCATTGCAATTTAGAAGGCCCTTGAAGACATCGCCCCGATTGGAGGAATTTGTGAATACTTTTCGGGCCGTTGTGCCGTTTATGGAGACAGATCGCCTGCTTCACAATGATCTTGTGAGTGGTGAGAAGTTCTTGAAAGAGATTAAATTGGATAATGAGTAACTTGATTTTTACGATTGTTATTTCTAGAGAGAGTCAGGCTATTTCGCAGAGAATACATTAAGAGATGCACGGAGAAATGAAAGGTAAATTTGGGTTAAACTATTAAATGCTCCCGGAAACCCGTGGATTTCTCTGTGAAACTCAGTGAAACAGTTTAATAGAATAGGAATTTGTCAAGCTTTTAGATTTCTTATTGATGACATTAAAGTGATAAGACAGCACTGCTACATATTATTTATATTTACCCTTGCCGGTTTTGCATCGTATGCTCAACCTTACGTTAGCCGGCTGGGTCGGTTTCAGGTGGACCAGAAAAAGGGATGCGTTCCGTTAACCATCACATTAACCAATTTATTAGCAGGGACTTGCATACCAGGGACTTCTCCTTGCGCCATCGACTACGAAAACACAGGCAATCTGCAGACCAATGCACCCATCACACACACCTATGGCACAAACGGTACCTATAAATTAATCGTCATTTATCAAAGTCTTTCAGTTCAGCAAGACGACATTACGATCACCGTCGATCCAAATACTCAACCCAACTTTGAAATGTATGCATGTGCGGGGGGTAAAGCCGCCATCAGGGTAGTTGATAATAATTATGACCAATATGTGATTGACTTCAATAACGATGGGGCGCCAGAAAGCATCTTGCCATTCTCCAATAACATCCTCTCTCCACCATATACCTTCACGCCAGCAGGACAGTACACTGCCTCTGTTCGTGGCCGCCGCCTGAGTTCCGCCGATAATTGCACGGCCAAAACACAACTCTTTCAGACGATCACTTCAATACCTTCTCCCAGGATTAACACCCTAACTTCGGTTGACAATGCCAACATAAAACTGGACTTTACTACTGCGGCGAATATTCAGTACAAGCTCGAGATTGCTGTCAATAGTTCTACGACATTCCAACCGCTTCAGACACTATTTGGAGTGAACACAACCTCGGTACCCAACCTTAAACTGGATGAAAACTACTATTGCTTCCGTCTGGGCGCTTTTGATCCTTGTAATAATGCCTCCACGTATTCGTCGACCGTCTGCAGTACGAAGTTCACAGCAACCGCAATAAGTGAGATCAATCAATTGAAGTGGTCCACCGGGGCCTCGACATTTGTGACAAGCACCAGCATCTCCAGAAATAAAAACCCTTACTTCAATTTAACAGGCTCCGGACAAAGTTTTGATGACACAGGCATCGTATGCAAAACGGCATATTGTTATCAACTCACGGTGAATTATACTGGCGGAAGTAAAAGTATTTCATTGGAAAAATGCGTGAATTCATTTTCTGCAAAAATTCCTACCGCCATCAGCGATGTAACTTCAGTCGTCTCACCTGGAGGCGTCGATCTCAGCTGGAAACAAGATCCGAAGTTTGTACCGCGGGAATATCTGGTCTTACGGTCCTTTCCAGGCAGCCCACTTACTTTTATTGGTTCTGCCGATGCTGCCACACCCAAGTTCACTGACAATGGTTATCTCACTGAAGGAAAGTATTGCTATCAGGTAAATTATACTGACAAATGTGATAATGTCAGTCCACCTGGCACCGTAGCATGCCCCATGCGGCTAAGTGGGACGCTCGCCAAAAGCAATGCGATTACGATTGTTTGGAATCCCTCCACAGGATGGAAAAACGGAGTGAAGAATTATCTCGTTGAAAAATATAATTTAGCCGGGGCCCTCATCAAATCATTCACAGTCTCTGACACCACTTTTACAGATGACCAGGCCGATCCGAACAATCAATATGTGCGGTATGTTGTGAAGGCGCAATCAAATGATGCAGGACTCTCCTCCTCTGTTTCCAACACGATTGAGTTCATCAAAAATGCGAACCTCTACTATCCCACCGCCTTTACCCCCAATGGTGATAATCTAAATGACGGGTTCACCGTTTCCGGCCAGTTTATTGTGAAAATGAGTTTGAAAATTTTTGACCGGTGGGGGGCCCTGCTTTTTTCCAGCGACAAAAATGAGCCTTGGGACGGACATCGCGACGGCAAGCCATTCCCTGCTTCAACTTACATCTGGAAGGCTGAAATTACTGATCTTGCCGGGCGCTCTTTCTCACAAGAAGGAACGTTAGCGTTGATCCGCAATTAATTTCCGTCAAGTCGATTACCTTTGCCGTACTTATCAATAAAAGAAGTCTGCTATGCTGGATATGATGAAGATGATGGGCAAGGTGAAGGAGATGCAAACCCGCCTGAAGGAAGCGCAGGATAATCTTGAAAGGATCATCGCGCATGGCGAGGCGGGAGGTGGCATGATAAAAGCCTCCGTCAACGGTAAGAAGAAACTTATATCCATTGACATTGATCCCACCATTCTATCCTCATCAGAAAAAATTCTTGTTCAAGATTTGGTGGTAGCGGCTGTTAATAAAGCTATGGACGAAGCCGAAGTAAGAGCTAAAGAAGAACTCAAAAAAAGCACAGAAGGAATATTGCCAAATATTCCCGGGCTGGATCTTACCAGCATGATGGGATGATAAACGTTGCCGTTGTTATTTTAAACTATAATGGAAGGGAGCTGCTGCAAAGATTCCTCCCCAGTGTCGTGCAGCACAGTGCCTCCGCAAGAATCGTTGTAGCAGACAATGGTTCGGCCGACGGTTCTCGAGAAGTGATTGCCCGAGATTTTCCAGGTGTTGAATTGATGACACTTGAAACCAATTTGGGCTTCTGCGGAGGCTACAATTATGCACTGAAAAATCTTGAGGCCGATTACTGCGTTCTGCTCAACTCAGACGTCGAGGTCACAGCGGGCTGGCTCAGTCCGATGATAAAAGTTTTGGATGAGCACTCAATGGCAGCGGCAGTGCAGCCTAAAATCCTCTCTTATCACAATAAAAAGTCTTTCGAATATGCGGGAGCCGGAGGAGGTTTCATCGATGTGTTGGGTTATCCTTTCTGCCGAGGCCGCTTGTTCTACTCACTTGAAGATGATTTAGGTCAATACAACGACACAAAAGAGATATTTTGGGCCTCTGGCGCTTGCACGATGTTGCGACTAAAATTATTCAATGAGATTGGCGGTCTGGATGAAGACTTTTTTGCTCACATGGAAGAAATTGATTTGTGCTGGCGCCTTCAAAGGGCCAATTACAAAATATTCTATGAGGGCAAAAGCACGGTATACCATCTTGGTGGCGGCACACTTTCAACTTCAAACCCAAAAAAAACGTATTTGAATTTTAGAAATGGATTGAGCCTGCTCTACAAAAACCTCTCTACCGCTGAGCTGATTTTCAAATTCCCTGTCCGAATTCTGCTCGACTGGATTGCATCCTTGAAATTCACTCTTTCTGGATCATTTCAGGATGGACGGGCAGTAATAAAAGCCCATCGACACTTCTTGGGGGGCTTGAACAAAGAGAGAATTAAGAGAAGTGAGGCTGCAAAATTTGGCTACAAAAAGCCCTCAAGTCAGTATGCCGGATCAATAGTTTGGGATTTCTTTATCGCAGGCAAACGAAAATACTCTCAGTTGAAGCCCTAGAAATCGAGTACGGAGCTATTGTTCCTGCGCAAGTGCTTACGCATGTTCAGGATAAACGCTAGCCCCAGATAGACGATAATAGGCGACCCCAAGGTGAGAAAAGAGGCATAAATGAAGAAGAGCCGGATGCTGGATGAAGCTATTCCCAATTTTTCCCCAAGTGCAGAGCAGACACCAAAAGCGTGTTCCTGAAAAAAGTGCTGCAATCGTTTCATTTGCTCCTCCATGCGAAAACCTTCATTTATTTGAGCTAAAAGTGCATTATCGACCCAATACACACTTCGGCAAATATAACGTCTTTCGGTTCGCCCTATGTTGACCTCCATCTTATTTTTTTGAGTATTATTGCAAAAAAACGGTATAACGTTAACTTTGCAACCGCTTTAGAAACCCTTAAAAACCCATCCATGAGAAAAGTATTATACTCTATTGTTATTATCGGCATGTTAAGTCTGGCCGGTTGCACGCTTCCCCAAATGATTAAACTTGCGAAGCAGCAAAACCTCACCGCGACCCCCAATCCGCTTGAAGTACACAAAGACACCGTGGCTTTTGATATGGCGGCCAGTTTACCTGTCAAAATGCTGAAAAAGGGCACAGCGTACACGCTCAACCCCTTTTACAAGTATGGGGATAAGGAAATGGCACTCCCGGCGATGGCCTTCAAAGGTGATGACTATGCAAATTCTGCCGTAGAACAACCAAAATTGACCAAGAACTTCACTTTCCCATATCAGCCTGCTTACAGGACAGGAACACTTTCAATAGAGGGTGTGGCCTCAAAAGGCGCTAAATCTAAGAAAACGGCCCGTATGGATGTGGCCGTAGGAATGATCACCACAAGCAAGTTGGTTCAAAATTCATACTATGCCGCTTTCGCGGGACATGGATATAACAACAGTGAAGAGATTATTCCCGTGGTGATTCCTGACTTCATTTTCGAACAAGGAAAATCAGTACTGCGCAAATCTGAAACCAGCAGCGACAAAGCCAAACAATTGGATGCATTCATAGCGGCGAAAAACATTACGCGCACAGTTTCAATCACAGGTACTCACTCACCCGAAGGCCGCGAGCGCATCAACAGCAAACTGTCTGAAGAACGTGCCGCAGTAATTGAAAAATATTACCGCGCGCAGATGAAGAAGTATGACTACAAAGGCATGGCCGACGAGATCAAATTTATCCTGAAGCCAGTGGTGGATGATTGGAATGCCTTCAAAGCCGCTTTGGCCTCTTACACCAGCATCACTTCTGATGAGAAGTCAGCCTATCTGAATATCATCAATGGAGGTGGATCTTTTGAAGAACAGGAAAAACAAATGAAGAAATTCGCCTCTTACAAGAAGGTCTTCAAAGACATCTACCCTGGGCTTCGTACTGCCAAGACAGAGATTCTTACCATCAGGAAGAAGAAGACAGATGCTGAAATTTCAGTTTTAGCAAAACAAATCACTCAAGGTACTGCCGCAATGGACGCATTGAATTTTGAGGAACTTATGTATGGCGCAACACTCACTCCTTCGATGGAAGAGAAAGCTGCCATATACGAAGCCGCTACGAAAAAAGGCTCTTTCTGGAATGCCCATAACAATTTAGGCGCTGCCTATTTGCAAATGGCAATCGAAACTCCTGGACGTGCTGCGGACCTTTCTGACAAAGCATCCGCTCAATTGGACCTCGCCTCTAAAATCCGTGAGACTCCGGAAGTAAGTGCCAACCTCGCTGCGGTTTCTTTGATGAAAGGCAACCCTTACAAAGCAGCCAGCTATGCAAATAAAGCCCTCAATGGAGCAAGCAATGATGTGGCTCGCGGTGTGAACGGTGTCAAAGGAGCATCTGAAATTTATATTGGAAAATACGACGCAGCGGTGCGCTCAGAATCTTCTGCTTTAACGACAGATATCAACCTGTTTAATAAAGGCCTGGCACAACTACTCTCCAAGGACTATGCCAATGCAGCCAATTCATTCAACGAAGCCACCAGCAAGAACAGCAATCTGGCCATTGCCTACTATGGTGCCGCTGTAGCAGCCGCTCGTTCAGGCAATGCTGATAAAGTCGTCAGCAGTTTGTCCAGTGCCGTGAAGTCAGATCCCACCTTAAAGGACAAGGCATTGACAGACCTCGAGTTTAGCAAGTTCAATACAACTGAAGCGTTCCGTAACGCACTGAAATAAAGTATCACTAAAATCTTCTTAAAACCCTGCCTCCTCAAAGGCGGGGTTTTTTATTTTGATCATTGTCCTATTTATGGCAATTCAGGTCGCAGGAGAAGAAAAAGATCCATTGGCATTCCGTGGAATCCTAAAATCCGCCAAATCCGCGTTTTAAATCCGCGTTCCCTTTCATCCTTTGAATCCGCGCACTATTTTTACGCTCTTTACAAACAATCGTATGCGAGAAATCCAGTTTCGTGAGGCCCTGAGGGAGGCAATGAATGAAGAAATGCGCAGAGACCCGCGCGTGTTCCTCATGGGGGAAGAGGTAGCTGAGTACAATGGTGCCTATAAGGTGAGCCAGGGAATGCTGGAGGAATTTGGACCAGACCGTGTAATTGACACTCCGATCTCTGAACTTGGATTTGCCGGAATCGGTGTCGGCGCCGCGGCCAACGGCATTCGTCCGATTGTTGAATTCATGACCTTTAATTTTTCCTTGGTTGCCATCGACACGATCATCAATGCTGCCGCAAAGCTGTATTCTATGTCAGGTGGACAATATAGCTGTCCCATTGTTTTCAGAGGCCCTACGGGCAACGCAGGCCAGCTGGGGGCCCAGCACTCGCAGAATTTTGAGAACTGGTATGCCAATACTCCAGGGCTGAAAGTGGTGGTCCCCTCTAATCCATATGACGCGAAAGGATTATTGAAGTCCGCCATCCGGGACAACGACCCTGTTATTTATATGGAGTCAGAAGTGATGTATGGGGAAAAAGGCGAAGTGCCTGTAGAAGAATACCTCATCCCAATAGGATTGGCTGATATCAAAAGAGCCGGCACAGACGTCACGATCGTTTCCTTTGGGAAGATCATGAAGGTAGCATTGGGCGCGGCACAAGAATTAGAAAAAGAAAATATTTCTTGCGAGGTGATTGATCTTCGCTCTGTTCGGCCGATAGACTATGCCACTGTGGTGGAGTCCGTAAAGAAAACCAATAGGTTGGTCATTGTGGAAGAAGCCTGGCCATTGTCTTCCATTGCTACCGAGATCACCTATCACATTCAGAAACACGCCTTTGATTACCTCGATGCACCCGTCCATCGAATTAACAACTGGGATGCTCCACTTCCATATGCATCTACATTGATTCAGGAGATTTTACCTAATGTAGAGAAGACGGTGAGGGCGGTGAAGGCGGTGATGTATAAATAAATAGTTGGCAGTGGGCAAAAGCAGTAGGCAAAGACTTCCCATAAATTTGAGGCTCAGCTTTGGGACACTTGTTAAGTGTAATGTAAAAGTGCTTTTGTATTAATGCCTCTTTCTGATTACATCTGGACTCAATTTCCAAATCTTGTTTACATCATGGGCGGAGACCCACACAAAGCCTTCCCCTGCCCTGACAGCTCCACTACCTGCAGGTGGTCCAAATTTCCCAATCACTTTGTTGGATTGCGGGTCAATCACCAATAGAAGTTCTTTTTTGGCCCTCACCCAAACATAACCTTCACCAGCAGAGATGTCACCTCCGGTACCAGGCACTTGACATTCAATCGTAGCAACCACTAAATTGGTCTGAGGATCAATCCTTGAGACGGAGCCATCACCCTGGTTGAACACCCAAACACCTTTCTCACCCGCGGCAAGAAACCTTGGCTGCCTCCCTACAGAGATCGTAGCAACAATTTTGAGCGTGCGCGGATCAATTCTTTGAACAGAACCAACGTCGTTGGATTCCATGGCTCCCGTGTTGGTAATCCAGACTGCCCCAAATCCTGACGCTACCGCAAAAGAATTCGGCTTTACCGTAATGCTTGCTGCCACTGCATTGGTGGCGGGGTCAATCTTTACCAGAGTGCCACCAGCATCGGACAAATCCCAAACATTCTTCCCATCAGTTGAAATGCTTCCTTCTTCGTCAGCAATCTTTAAGGGTATTGCAGCTAAGATCTGATTGTTTTCAAGACTGATGCGTATGATTGATTTATCTCCACAACTTGCCACCCATACTGAACCATGTCCTATGGCAAAGGCAGCGCATGGATTATTCACCCTTACCTCCGCTTCAAGTACATTTGTTTGCGGATTAATCCTCTGCATCAAATTCAATCCACCATTAGAAATCCACACAGAATTTTTATCGATTTCAATCCAATCAGGATAACCCGTTAATTCGAGTATGGCAGTCGCTGCTTCATCAATGAGCAAGTTACGCGGCTGAGACAAGGATATCAGACTCGTCACCAAAAGGGTAAATATTACTAACGCGAACCTTTTGTATCTAAAAGCCCTGCTCATGTTTCTAACTTGCAAAAGTTCAAGATTTCCTCCATGCCATATTTTTTTTATTCAGCTTGCCAATAAGACTTTCCACGCTTCCTCCACCTTTCCTTCCATCAGATACTTTTGTGCGAGGATGTGCACTTCAGTTGCCCCTTGAGACCTGGCCGTATGAAACTCCCTACTCTTTCCCATTTCCTCAACATCCTGTTGCCCGGGAAGGTGCTCGACATTTGCCAACTTTCCCAAGTCATTTCCCGTCAAAATGCTGCTGTTTCTGATCTCGGAGGGAATCTGATCAAATCCAATTCCCAACTTTTCATTCGGCTTCGGTACCGTAAAGATGTTTTCTCCTTGTGCCCTTAGGTAGTAATCTCCTCCCATGCGCGCGACGGCATCCATCTTGCGCGGATCGATCCGTCCATGCTCATCCAGGATTTCGTCCTTAATGTGCATCAGCAACACTTCACAAATCACGAGGCTGCCCGCTCCTCCATTATGCCCCAACTCAATCACCTGATTGACTTTGCATTCCATTGACACAGGCGACTCTCCCACACGAGGCGGCCTGATCTGGGTGGAGGCGACTTCCGTGAGCCCCGCCTTCACAAACTCATTCACATTTTTTGGGTATTCACAACTGGTTAATGAAGCCTGCTGCACCATATTGTAATTCACAAGGTTGATCACCACCTCAGGCACAGATTTTACATTTTCAAAAGTATGCTTGGTGGTGTTGTCACGACCCCTCCTTGAAGGAGAGAAAACTAAGATTGGCGGATTGGTGCTGAAGCAATTGAAAAAACTGAAAGGGCTTAAGTTCACGTGCCCGTCATTGTCCATCGTGCTCGCAAAAGCGATCGGACGAGGAATCACAGCACCCAGCAAATAGCTGTGCATTTTGGGAGCTGAAATTTCTTTGGGGTTAATGATCATGTTACTGCATTGTGATGAGGCTGGAATGCAGCCCACGTTAATGCATGCTCTGTGAGCCTTCGTGCTCTCTGCGTACTCTGTGGTGAATGCATTATGACATCTTAATTCGGAGCTAAAATCTTTCCCTTACACTCCCCAAAACCAATCCTCACGCCATCTCTCTCAGCATGACCTCGCATAATCACAGTATCCCCATCTTCCAGAAATGTACGTTCAGTCCCATCCGGCAGGTGAAGCGGTCGTTGCCCATTCCATCCAAGCTCCAGCAAAGAACCGTATGATCCTGGCGAAGGTCCGCTGATCGTGCCCGATGCATAGACATCCCCCACCTCAATATTGCAACCATTGACTGTGTGATGGGCCAACTGCTGCGCTGCATTCCAGTACATGTATTTAAAATTTGTGCGACACACCGTGACTGCGTCCGTTTTTTCAGTAGCCAGCAATACTTCCAGTTGAATGTCAAAGTTCTTCTTCCCTTCAAACGCAAGATAAGGCAGTACATGGGGCATCTGTTCAGGTCCTTCTGTTCGAAATGCTTCTAAAGCATCCAGTGTGACGATCCACGGAGAGATCGTGGAAGCAAAGTTTTTCCCAAGGAATGGTCCCAGCGGAACATACTCCCATTGCTGAATGTCGCGAGCCGACCAATCGTTGAACAACACAAAGCCAATGATGTGGTCTTCAGCCTCTTTTATTGAAATGGGTTTGCCAAGCGTGGTATTGGAGCATGTGATGAAGGCCATCTCCAATTCAAAATCAAGTTTCCGAGTCGGGCAAAATGCAGGACGTTCATCATCAGAAACCTTGACCTGGCCCTTTGGACGGAGAATGGGTGTTCCGGAAATAACAATAGAAGATGCACGACCGTGATATCCCACCGGCAAATGCTTCCAGTTTGGTAATAGTGCATTCTTTGGATCACGAAACATCGACCCAACATTCGAAGCATGCTCCTCGCTGCTGTAAAAGTCAGTATAGTTTGGGATGTTTACCGGCAGCATCATTTGTGTTTCCTCCATCGGAATAAGCGCCATCTCTCTTGCCTCGGCGTTGCTCCTCAGTTCAAGGTTATCGTGACGAAGCAATTGAGAAATTCTTTCCCTCACCGCACCGACTTTTAGCCTTCCCATCGAAAAAAAATCATTCAGATACTTTTGGTTGAAAACTCCAGGGGCCAAGTCAAGATTTTTCAAAAAACCATGCTCATGAAGATAGACCAGGTCCAAAACGAAGTTCCCAATCGCCACACCCGCTACCGGAGAAAGATATTTCGTTTTAAAAATCCCAAACGGGAGATTTTGAATAGGGAAGTCAGAGCCTAAAGGCACTTCTACCCAACTCTTTAACTTAGGATGATTGGCAGGAATCATTGTTTTCTTATCTCTTCAAAAATAGTCTAATTTGGAATGTGGCATTACATCTTCCTGAAGAGTTTGAAAATTACATGATGGCGCGGCTGGGTCCACAGTTTATTGACTTCCAGCGATCATTGAATGAGGTCCCACCTGTAAGCATACGTTGCAATCCCAAAAAATCGGTTGTGATGTCGGGACATCAGGTTCCATGGAGTAAATTTGGCAACTACCTTCCTGAGCGACCCGTCTTCACGCTCGATCCTCGTTTGCATGGCGGCGCATACTACGTGCAGGAAGCCAGTTCCATGTTCCTTGAACAAGCCATCCGGCAATCAGTAGACCTGAGTAAACCATTGAATGTGCTTGACCTTTGTGCCGCCCCAGGAGGAAAATCTACCCATGCACTGAGTTTGATTTCAGCCGACAGTCTATTAATTGCAAATGAAGTCATCCGGAGTCGCGCTACAGTCCTTTCTGAAAACATTCAAAAGTGGGGCCATGACAACGTGATTGTCACCAACAACGACCCTTCATACTTTCAACGACTTCCGGGTTTCTTCGATCTAATCATTGTCGATGCTCCATGTTCTGGCGAAGGCCTTTTTAGGAAGGAGCCAGAGGCAATGAAAGAATGGTCTCCAAAAAATCTTGAGATGTGTGCCCTCCGGCAACGACGTGTCGTGGGCGATGTATGGCCTTCATTAAAGCCTGGAGGAGTTTTGATCTATTCTACTTGCACCTACAACGAAAAAGAAAATTTGGAGAATCTTGCATGGCTACAAACCCAGCAAGAACTTGAATTCGTTCCACTTTCACTTGACGCAAATTGGGGTGTCGATGTCCTTGAAGAAAACAGCTGCATTGGCTACCAACTATTTCCTCACCGTGTGAAAGGAGAAGGCTTCTTTTTATCAGTAGTAAGGAAGCAAGAAGGATCGCTCCATCCATTAAAAGCAAAGGATAACTTGAAATATCCATCCAAACTTCAGGTCGGCGAATTCTCTGCGTGGGTTGTCGATTCAGCCTCCCGTAGTTTCTTCTTGCATCACC
>JAYVRH010000586.1:0-4168 GCA_043776495.1 Cyclobacteriaceae bacterium | reverse complement strand
GGTCGATTTCAGGTTCGGTCAACGCCGTGTAGAATGGGAGGCGTAGAATGCACCTGGAGTAGCGATCTGCCATAGAAAGCACTCTTCCCTTGTACTTGAGATGAAAGTATGGGCTGCTGTGCAATGGTAAGTAATGGAAAATGGCCTGAATTCCTGTTTTCTTTAGATGGGTGATCATAGCGTTCCGTTCGTCTTCCGATCTAAAGGTCAAATAAAACATGTGTGCATTATTCGTAGCATATTCAGGTATCACAGGAAGCGAAAAACGGCCTTCCATTGCCTGATCTTTTAATCCAACTTGATATCGATTCCAGATGGCCACACGCTTATGTTGAATAGAATCCAGTTCCTGCAGCTGGGCCCACAAGAAAGCAGCCGTCATTTCAGAAGGCAAAAAGGATGATCCCACATCAATCCAACTATACTTATCCACTTCACCGCGAGAAAAAGCCGATCGATTGGTTCCCTTCTCCCAGAGTACCTCTGCTCTCTGTACAAATCGAGGGTCGTTGATTACCAGCATTCCACCCTCACCACAAATAATATTTTTGGTTTCATGAAATGAAAAGCAAGCGAGGCTTCCGATAGAACCCAATGGCTTTCCCTTGTAGAATGAATCTACGGCCTGGGCTGCATCCTCCACCAAAAACACATTGTTCTTTTCTGCCAGCTTCATCAGTGGCTCCATGTCGCAGGAAACGCCTGCATAATGAACTGCCACAATTGCCTTCGTCTTTTTTGTAATCAGTTGGCGGACGTGATCCACATCCATGTTTGGAAGATTTTTTTTAGAATCGGCAAAGATTAGTTTTGCGCCCCTCAACGAAAACGCATTTGCCGTCGAAACAAAAGTAAATGAAGGAAGGATAACCTCATCTTCAGGTCCGATATCCAAAAGAAGTGCGGCCATCTCCAGGGCATCGGTGCATGACTGCGTCAACAATGCCTTTCCGAAACCATATCGCTTAGTAAAGAAATTTTGACACTGTTCGGTATAATATCCATTGCCGGAAAGTTTCTCTCGCTCAACAGCATCGCGAATAAAATCAAATTCCTTACCTGTTATGTAGGGTTTGTTAAAGCCAATCATGATTAAACCAAAGTACAGTCAAATGTATAACAATCTGATTGTCCAATGATATAAAATTAGATGTCTTTTCTTACCAAAATAGTAAAATCATAAATACCATAATCATGGAGCAAGGCAACGCTCTTGGAAAACTTATTCTTGCAGTAATCAAACAAAAAAAGTGGATCTGAATAAAATAACTCTGGTCGCATTCGTTCTGGATCAGAATACTTTGTGAGGGCATTAAAAGCAAAACCTTTCTTACTGCATTGAGACATGGCGCTAATGGTAGCCAGGATATAAGCCTGCCATTCATCGTCTGCTACACTATCTCTCACATTAAATATCCCACTGGCCACTGCGTAATCACAAACCTCCATTTGACCATAGTCTGTGATTTTTATAAATCCTAAGGACGGACACTCAGGAAATCCCTTCCTGGCAAGGGTAATCATTTCATCCAATGCATCGTATCCATTGTAACGGTATTTTCCCTTAAACTTCAAGTCCAAAGCCCTGATCAAATCACCTGTTCCACATCCAAGATCATTGATGGTAAATGAATCATCGGAATCTATGATTTTTATCAGTTGCTTAAAGCGAATTTCCTGAGATTTCTGATCGCGCCACCCAACTCCCTGTGCAGAAGGGCCATAATCATTGAGTTTTTCGAGGTAGAAATTGTTGATCTCAGGGCTATTAAGCATTCTTCTTATAAATTTCTTTGATGATGCTCAAGGGTCTGCCTTTGATTTCATTAAACATCTTCGATAGATAGATTCCAAAAATTCCTAAAACAAATAAAATCATGCCCCCCACCAGCCAAATACTCGCCACCGTGCTCGCCCAGCCTTCAATATCCACATCTAAAAATAACTTCTTATAGATAATCACCGCGACATTGATACATGCGAAAAAGAAAGAGAGAAATCCAATTATAAAAGTAATATACAATGGACGATTACTCAATGATGTGATCGCATCGATGGCGACAGCAAGTTTACGCCTGAAAGTATATGTTGTCGATCCTCTAAATCCCTTGTTCACCGCCACAGCAGCCTGATTAAATCCGCTGAGCACAAAGACACCCCAAATTTCAAGCTCTCGTTCTTCGTGAAGGGTGACTGCTTTCACATATCGTTGTGTCATAATCCTCGCTGTCAAGCTATTGCAGGGATAATCAACTGAAGCAAGCTTTGAAATGAGCTTGTAAAACAACCATCCGCTTGTCCTCTCAAAGAAACCCCCTTTCCTTTTGATCTGCACACCATACACTACGTCTAAAGATTTGTCTGATTGCAACTTATCCCAAAACACTTCCAACAATTCCGGATCTTCTTCGAGATCACAATCAATCAGAAAAACAAACTCCCCAACACAGTATTTAAGTCCGGTCATGATCGCCTTTGCATGACCGAAGTTTCTGGACAAGTCAATGATCGTAATCCGAGGGTCGGTGGCTGCTAAATCAAGAACTTTCTGCAACGAGTCGTCGGGAGAGCCATCGTTCACAAAAACGAATTCATATTCAAATCCTTTTTTCTTAATAGACGAAAGGCAACGATTATAAAATTCGTGGATATAAGCCGATGAGTGATACAGAGTGGTGAGGACTGTTATTTTCACGTTATGACTTCGTTAATTGGGCACTACTAAGATAGTGAATGGCATGAGGCCCTTCATTAAACAACAGGTCCACAATACTGACATTGTGGGCGAATGGTGGAAATTGTTGTCGATATTCCGGATAATTAGAATAATCCATCCAGGTAAGTTCAATATTTGTCTTTATAAAGGACTCTTCTGAAATATATTCTTTGGCCGATGGGCCGGAGATGTATTTGGTAGTTCCTACTTTTTTCAAAAGGTGCAACAATCTATCCATTCTTTTGCCTGAAAGCGTGTAATCTGCCGAATTATGAAATTCCGTCGAGATACCTAAAAATCTTTTGGCTATGTTTATGATGAGATATTGATTCAATTCAGAAAGATATTCCCATTTTCTTTTCAAATAAAAATCTTCAAAAAAATCCTTGTACAAACTAAAATATTCAGCCTTGCCATAATGCAAGTTCAGTCTATTCCAATGGTCTGCCTGCCACGAATCATCTTTAATCTTTACTTCATTAATTAATCGCTTTAGATTTGTGCCACAGGGAATGCTGATCCATTCAGTGCCTTGCGGTGTCTTTATCTTGTTCCGATTACGCCAGTCATTCTTTGTGAATTGGACGTCATCATAGAAAACGAACAAATCCGCCGATCGAATCAAATCGAAATAACCTTTCCAGGGGAGGTAGTTAGACTGTAAAACAACTACTTTCTTTTCCTTGTGGGCCACTAATGATTTTTATACGAACCTCGATAATATGTTTTCAAAATATTCCTGACGTCCGCTGATTTGATCTGGCTCTCCATTCTTATGCGCCAATATTCTCAACTCCTCCAGCGAAAGCTTGCCTTGCTCAAACTGCTTACCCTTTCCTGCATCAAAGGAAGCATATCGCTCCTTTCTTAACCTAGCATACTCTCCATTTTCAAGAATAGCGCTGGCCGCCAGCAAGGCCCTCGAAAAAGTGTCCATGCCACCAATGTGGGCATAAAAAATATCTGCCAGATCGGTGGAATTTCTTCGCGTTTTCGCATCAAAATTAATGCCCCCTGTCTTCAATCCACCTGCAGCAAGAACAACGAGCATCGCTTCGGTAACCTCATAAACACTATTTGGAAATTGATCCGTATCCCAACCATTTTGATAATCGCCTCTGTTTGCATCCATACTGCCCAACATTCCCGCATCAGCAGCAACCTGCAGTTCATGCTGAAAAGTATGTTGCGCCAGGGTGGCATGATTGACTTCCAGATTCAATTGAAAATCATCCATTAAGTCATATTGTCGCAAGAAGGAGATCACCGTTGCTGCATCAAAATCATATTGATGCTTGCTGGGCTCCATGGGCTTGGGCTCAATCAGAAACTTTCCTTTGAAGCCATTCTTCCTCCCATAATCTCTTGCCATATGAAGGAAGCGTGCCATGTGCTCTTGCTCACGTTTCATGTCCGTATTTAATAACGACATATACCCCTCCCGGCCTCCCC
>JAYVRH010000585.1:0-4170 GCA_043776495.1 Cyclobacteriaceae bacterium | reverse complement strand
CAGCCTGCTCGGTAATACGTTCTTCGTCTTCGATTTCTACTCTCTTGCGATCGTAGTCAAAGATACCTCCTCAAGGCAGCCACTCGGGCCTTTAAATCTTTTATCTGGTCACTGGTCATAAAAAAATAAGTTGCGCAAAGATAATAATCCTTCGGACATCTAGGGTAAAGGCTTTGAAATTGTAAATAGCTCAATCCTCCTGGTCTGTCTTCGCGGTTTTTGATGTCTCATCAAAATACCGCGATCAACCACTGCCGTTCAAAGCTATTGATATTCAAGTTGTTCTCCATTCATTTGTAAGGTTAAGGCAGCTCCCATTTCATTGCCAAATTCGAAGATCGCGGCACCCAAGACGGGGCCGCGAAGACATCCAACACATTATCGATTGCAGACCTTTTGACGCTGTCAAAACCCATAATAGAAGAACATCATTGTTCCACATTCAAATAATAAGGCGACTTATAATCAATGGTTCGTATCATCATGTTTCCGCGGTCCACGCGCTGGGAACGCGGCTTGACGAAAAGTATCAGCGCACCGATGCCAGCAACGATCAATGCATTTCGGTCCGTTTGATCAAATCCCGGCGGCGTATAACCCAGAGCAGCATTAAGTTGATCGACAGCAACATAACCAAGTCCACCAATGAACAGCAAGCCACCTATGCCGGTAGTCACATTAATTGGTCGAATCCCATCTCCATAAATTTTAGAAATTGATTGGAAACCAATGGTATCATTGGAAGAAATCATTAAGCTCAACAATAAAGCCTTCCTTACGTTGATGATTTTTCAATACGCATTTAAAATCATCTCCCTCCATAAAACGATACGCCACTACGCCATGCTTAAAAAACACGAGCTGCTTCTGAGCCTGTGTGTTGTAAAAACATGCGGTAAGAACAAGAAACGTAGCGAAGGTTCTTTCGATCACATAGGCTGATAAGGAAGCAAATGACATCAGCGTTTTTAATTGATGTATCAACTTTTAAGGTACGGAAAGGCCCGGAAATTATTTCAGGATGGAGTAATAATAGGGAGAGGTGTTATCAACGGTTCTGATAACCATCTTTCTGCCGACATGTCGGTATGGGGACTTGACGAATAGAATCACAGCGCCTACGCTGGCGGCCGCAAGGGCCGTACTGTCGCTCTGATCAAACTCAATTTTCTCACCTCGAAACACTTCATAGAGCATGTCTGCAGCCAAATAAATCAGTCCACCATAAAACAAAACAGCGCCAACATCCCTAATGATATTAACCCGGAAATAATTTTTTCTATCAAAGCCGACAATCGACTGAAAAAGAATGGTGTCATTCGTGGTGATCACGGAATGTTCATTTAATTCCACAATAACTCCTTCCTTCTTTTGGTGGTTTTTTAAAACACATTTGAACTTGCCACCCTCCGTAAACCGTGCAACGGCTATTCCATTCCTAATGACGATCATCTGCTTTTGCGCCAAAGAACTTTGAATGATCAAAAGCGAAAAAACCAAAAGCGCAAAAAACCGGATCATGGACCAAGGAAAGTACCGGGCACCAACTGATGTAACATCTGCCATTGCAATAAAAATAAAAAAATGCAAATGAATATCCGCATTCTCAACGGCACAGATTCAATGGAAAGGAAATCTTAGAACGAATGCATCCATCCGAACGGATCAGGTTTTAAACCATGTTTGATGCCATCCAATTCGTTCAATACTTTGTTTGAAAACTTACGTGTCTCTACCGGTGGCAGGTAATGATTTTGACCTTCATAACCAATAAGCTCAATGTGGGCAATCGTGGCGGCAGTACCGGCGCCAAATGCCTCTTTAACGCGACCGCTTTCCAAACCATCGACCAATTCTTTCACAGAGACTTTTCTTTCTTCGACTTTCATACCCCAATGGCGGGCAAGGGTCAGCACGCTTTCGCGGGTGATGCCGCGAAGGATGGAGTCACTCAAGGCAGGTGTTACGAGCGTATCGTCAAAAATAAACATGAGGTTCATGGTGCCAGATTCCTCCACATACTTGTGTTCACGTCCATCTGTCCAGATGAGTTGGTGATAACCCTGGTCCTGTGCAAGCTTGGCAGGATACAATGACCCTCCGTAGTTGCCCCCCGCTTTTGCAAAGCCTGTGCCTCCCTCAACTGCCCTTGTATAGTGGGTTTCAATTTTTACTTTGACCGGCGTAGAGTAATAGGGTCCTACCGGCGAGTTGATGATCATGAATGTAAAATCCAGTGAAGGTCGGACACCGACATACTCATCGGCAGAGAACATGAAAGGTCGGATGTAGAAAGAGCCCCCCTCTGTGGTGGGTATCCAATCACGGTCAAGGTCAATGAGGGCGTGAATGCCTTCCATAAATATGTCTTCCGGGAGATAAGGCATGCACATGCGGTCCGCAGAGACATTCATACGTTTCCAATTGTCTAATGGCCTAAACAACAGGGCTTCACCTCTTTTATTTTTGAATGCCTTCAGTCCTTCAAAAATTGACTGACCATAATGTATTGCAGGAGTTGCCGGACTCACCAGCATGTGCCCATAAGGTACTACCCTTAAATTTCCCCAATCTCCTTTTCTGAAGTCGGCCATAAACATATGATCAGCATAGACTTTCCCAAACGGGATGTCATTAAAGTCCACTTCCTTCAGGCGCGACTTGGTTGTCTTCCTTACATCAATCTTCATTGCCTCCACCATGGTATTTCTTTAGGGGCCGAAATATAAATGATATTTCAACGCTCGGCTAACGTATGTTAGGAATTATTAAAAAGGTATTTAAACCGGGCTGAAATACATCCCAACATTGAGTGTATCGGGCAATACTAAAATAGAATGCCAACGTACTACGCATGTAGGCACAAAAAATAAATACATTCTCAGCGGACCTCAGTCGCGATTGTATTCAACTACCCCTCACATCGCTTTAAGAACCTTCCACATTTCCTCCGCCACGAATTGATTTCCTTTCTCATTCAAATGCACCCTGTCAGTGGTCAGGATTCCAGATTCTTTATTTTCAACGTTTGCTTTCAGGTTATAATCTAAAAACCCTTTGCGGAGATCCACCAGAAGTATATTATTCTTTTTCGCCAGCCCACGGATGATGCCGCTGTATTTATTCAAGTCTCCATCCAGTTCGTTGCTGAAATCTGTTCTCTCGCCGATCGCAGCCGGCGTGCAAAGGACCACTTTGATATTCCTGGCCTGAAGTTTATTGATCACCGCGGTATAGAATTTTTCAAATTTGTCAGGGTCTGTCCCTGTGCCAAACGTGCGTTTGTGCCAGACATCATTAACACCGACATAAATCACCACGATGTCAGGGTTCTTGTTCAGTACGTCGTCGTCCATTCGCAAGTAGAGGTCATAGATCTTATTACCACCAATGCCGGCTCCTATCAATTCAAACTGCTCCGATTTGTTTTCAGCGGCGGCCAACTCCCCCACCTTCATAATGTATCCACCAGGCTGCACACCTGCCTGTGTGATCGAGTCACCAAAGAAAACTACTTTCCTTTTTTGGATCGGTAAAAATGAGCTTGTTGCTATGACAATAGCGGCGGAAATTATCCAGGAAGATTTGTTCATAAGGTTTCTATTTTATTGTGTCAAGTTAAAGAAAGTTGGGGAAATGCACCTAACCGCAGAGTCGCAAAGAGAGGCGCAGAAAACGCTAAGGTATTCTCGGCGTTATTTGCGTCCTGCCTTTGCGTCTTCGCGGTTAAGCGTCCGTACTTGTACGGAGCACAAAATACCATCCTGGGTGTATTCCTTCTCATCTAAAAGGTCAGCACCTTTATTAGTCTTACAAAACCTTCAGGCAAAGGAAGTTGCGATGGGGTATGATAAGATCTGGAGTATCGGAGAGTGGTGGAGAGTAGGCAGTAGGCAAGAAAAGAATAGACAGGTAGGCAAGGAAAAAGTAGGCAAGATCGCAGCAGGTGGTAGTTAAACCTTCTTACCTTAGTAACTATGACTTTATTCTTTAAACAAACCTTATTATCTTATTGCAGTAACCAGCATGATGCATTCTACATTGTTTAGAATAAGAGGTAATAAGATTAGTGTGCATCTCACAGATTTGTTACTAAGGTAATAATGTTGATCCGGCAAAAAATTTCCTCCGCCCACCTTCAACTTTGAGTGTTGCACAACCATCTCATAA
>JAYVRH010000584.1:0-4180 GCA_043776495.1 Cyclobacteriaceae bacterium | reverse complement strand
TTTGGAAAAAGATGTTTAAAGAATTTGAGCTTTCGATAAAGATGATTCTGGACCTTTCTATCATGCCCGAGTTGATGGAGAACAACCCCTCGATTCGTGAGTCGATCAAATTGCGTGAGAAGATTGTATTGCCGTTAATCACGGTGCAGCAATTTGCATTAATGGCCCTGCGTAATTCAACGGACAAAACAAATGAACAAACCTATCGCAAATTGATTGTGCGATGTATGTTTGGAATCATTAACGCAGCGAGGAATTCGGCTTAATGGGTTGCTTTTTGACTGAAGCCAATTTTACGCCTCGGTTCTTGTTGCGGATCTAAGAGTTCGTTCAAGTAAGCAAAAACGACCTTAATGTCCTGATCATGCTTGTCAACAGTTCTCTCGAGCTGCTCCAATTTGATGAGGATATCTTTTTGGTCGATCACAATCCCACGTAGTTTGGCATAAATACGCATGATCTGTATGTTCACCTGAATGGCTCGCTTGCTGCTCAACACACTCGAAAGCATGAGGACACCATGTTCAGTGAACGCGTAAGGCATTTTTCTGCGGCCACCCCAACTTGATGTCGCAATTTGCGACATCAAGTTTTCGTACTCCTTTTCAGTTAATTGAAACATGAAATCTGGCGGAAACCGATCAATGTTTCTTTTCACCTGTTCATTGAGCCTTCGGGTTTCCACCTGGTAAAGTTCAGCCAGGTCATCGTCGAACATGACTTTTTGATTTCTGATTAGATAAATTTAGCTGATTACTAATTCATTAGAGACTAACATCGCGCAGTGATTTAATCAAAATTCTGATTTTGATGGGAATGATGCACCACGATAAGTGTAATCGTCAGGTTTTCAGGATGAAATCACCTGAAGGTCCAGGAAACGGTGTAAGACTTTGACTAGCTCAACAGGAAAAGAAAAATTAGAGGGAAGATAATTCCCAGAGAGGCCAGCCACCAGCCTCGATTTCTGAAACTGTTTTTTCCTTGTTCAATGAACATTCCGGTGATGCCCATCGTGAACATCGCAAGCCCGAAGATATCTGAATAATAAATCCACCATTTGCTGGTGTCCTGATGAAGTTGGGTCATTTGGCCAAGTAGGGGAGTAGTACGATAGGTTTCAATCTTTCCCAGGCCTGTTGTGATGTCCACCTGAACGTCGTTGCTGGTGTAAGAGATTTTTAGAATATTCTTGTCATCGACGGCAAACCTTCTCAGGTTGTCTTCTATGCTTTGTGATGCCGTAAACTCCTTGATGAATTCTTCGGTTATGGCCTCCTTGCCTACCGGAACAGGAATGCTGATTTCTTTTGAGTTATAGACGTATCGCCTTGGATGCCAGCTTTGACGGTGGTTGAGAAAAATTCCTGAAATAGAAAAAGCAATGATCAGTCCGAGGAAGAAATAGGCGATGTCGCGGTGAGTGTTTCGTGCTGTTAGCTTCATTTAATTTAGAAATTAGAGTTTAAATATAGAAAATCATTTTGATCAGCGATCGCTTTTTAAAACCATCCTTCGTGCCTCCGATGCGATGAAATATACTGAGGCTTCTTTTCACCGCTGAGACGCAAAGACGTTAAGGAATACATTTTGTTAATAATGCCAGAATATCAGAACCTTTTTTAAGTAGCTTCTTGCACAAGTTCTTTCTTTGCGCCTCCGCGCCTTTGCGGTGAAATATATTGGGCCTTCCTTTTCACCGCTGAGACGTAGAGAAATTGCAGGTATGTAATCTTTCCCTTTGAGGACATCATAAACAATCACCCCGGGTTGGGAATGAGGATGTTAGCACTTTCAACAATGCGGGCAGGAATTCAAATTAAATATGGTGGCGGTTTAGACTAAAATTAACAACCAAACGTCCTTACCTTGGGCGGTTTTCCGCCTCACCTTTTCAATCCTTTAAATCACTGACCTCAATCATGGCTAAATCGAAAGTTACCCTAGTTCAAGTTTTTAAGACCATCATCTGGCCCAGAAAGAATATTCTACTCGTTGGTTTGCTCCTAATTGTCATTAGCCGGCTGGCAGGCCTTGTGCTGCCTGGGGCGAGCAAGTACCTGATGGACGACGTCATCGCCAAAGGCAACGTGGAGATGCTCAAACTGGTACTATGGGCTGTTGCGGGGTCGGTCCTGATACAGGCTGTCACTTCCTACATTCTTACACAAATATTAAGTGTGGAGGCACAGCGGCTGATTTCCATACTGCGGTCGAAAGTCCAGAGGCAGGTCCTCCGTTTGCCCATCCGTTTTTTTGATAACAATAAGTCCGGAGCACTGGTCAGCAGGATCATGAATGACGTGGAGGGTGTCAGGAATTTGGTGGGTACCGGACTGGTTCAACTGGTGGGTGGCGTTCTTACTTCTGTGATCTGCATGGTGCTGTTGATCAAGATCAGTCCCATGATGACATTGTATGTGCTGGTGCCGGTTATTATTTTCGGATTGATATCGCTCAAGGCATTTTCCAAAATCAGACCCATCTTCCGTGAGCGTGGTAAAATCAACGCGGATGTCACGGGCAGGCTCACAGAAACTTTGAATGGCGTTCGGGTCATCAAGGGATTCAACGCTGAACAACAAGAGATCAAATCCTTTGAGTTGGGGGTAGAAAAACTGTTTCTCAATGTCAAGGCAAGCCTCACGTCCACAAGCCTCATCACCAGTTCAGCGACATTCCTGTTGGGCCTTGCTTCAACAGGCATTATGGGGATTGGAGGTTATATGATTATCCATGGTGAGTTGACTTTTGGCGAATTTCTTGCCTTCACACTTTACCTCGGTTTCATGATTGCACCCATCGTTCAAATGAGCAACATCGGGAGTCAATTAACCGAAGCTTTCGCTGGATTGGATCGCACAGAGGAACTGATGAACATGACTCCGGAAGACGATGGCACGGTGCGTACCACCAAGATAGGCGCCATCAAAGGGGACATTGAATTCAAGGACGTGTCGTTTGCATACGAAGAAGGTAAAGAAGTAGTGAGGAATATCATCTTCAGTGCGCCATCGGGATCTGTGACTGCTTTGGTGGGAACATCCGGATCCGGTAAAACAACCATCGCCGGGTTGGCCGCGTCTTTTTTGACACCACAAAGTGGAATGATCACCGTGGATGGCATCGATCTTGCCAAAGTATCGCTCGACAGCTATCGAAGCCAGTTGGGTGTCGTGCTGCAAGATGACTTCTTATTTGAGGGAACGATCCGGGAAAATATTTTATTCCCCAGACCGAAAGCTACCGAGCAACAATTATTGAGCGCTGTGAAGGCAGCTCATGTTAATGAATTTACAGATCGCTTCGAACAGGGCCTTGATACGGTGATCGGCGAACGTGGAGTAAAACTCTCGGGAGGACAGCGTCAGCGAATAGCCATTGCTCGCGCGATTTTGGCCGACCCCCGCATTCTCATTCTTGACGAAGCTACTTCCAATCTGGATACAGAAAGTGAATCACTTATTCAGGAAAGTCTTCGCATCTTGATGCAGGGAAGAACTACATTTGTCATTGCACACCGTTTGAGTACGATCCGTCAGGCCGATCAAATTCTGGTGGTAGAAAGTGGAGGCATTGTCGAACGTGGCAGACATGAAGAGTTGATCGCAAAGAAGGGAAGGTACTTTGAGTTGTATACTTATCAGGCGAGGATATAGGTCTCTATATAATGTGTGAATAAAAAGTTGTCCGAACTTTTGTCTGCTTCCCGAATGACTTGAAGTCTCAACACCACGCTTTACTAACAATGCTCCGACTGCATAAAAGCATGCATAATACATTCCATTTATTGCTGTGTTCCAGAATTTGTTCTCAATCAGAATCTTTAAAGTTCCCGATCCTTTTCGAGCCCGACACGTCCTCCAATCTCTTCAAAATGACTTTGTGTAATATTATTAGCAGCTATTGCGGCGGCCTCGCATAGTACTTTAACTGAATGATATCTCTCGGAACGGGAAGACTGTTCCAGTGTGAATGGATCGCAAGGGCGGCGCCCATGGCCGTGGATTGTGGGATGGTGGCACCAAATACTTCCATCGTCGGGAACGCCGCAGCGAGAAGATTCATGTAAATGGAATTCTTGCTAAACCCTCCATCCACAAAAATCCTTTTGACTGCTGTGTTTTTTACAACAAGTTCTGTTGAAGCCGTTTGCATGAACATGATGTCGATCATGAGT
>JAYVRH010000583.1:0-4193 GCA_043776495.1 Cyclobacteriaceae bacterium | reverse complement strand
GCCAGCCCTGAACAGCGTAAGGCAAAGCCTAAAGTCTCAAGTGAAAGCAAAACTTCAACGCCAGTTAGAAAGCCTGATATTGAGGTCGTAGATCCGTCTTCAGAATTAACAGAATCAAAGCCGGAAGCCTCGACCAATGTTGCGAATAGTAGGTCTGAGATTTCTGCTTCCAAGATGGAAGTGATGACTGGCCTGTCCAATAAAAAACACAACTTCCATTATCAGTTTTCGCAAGGCAAGCTGTTGCTCTACGGACCTTTTGACAAGAGCCTTTATGAAATTCTTGAAATTCATGGGGAAGGCCACGCAGTGTTCCTTTTCTACAAAGAGAATTACCATTTGCTGGATGAACGACGGGAGGAGATCACAGAGCTGAAATACATCCGCGATGCTGTGCTGATTAGAAAGCTAAAAGAATATCGAGATCGGTAATATCTGCCACTCAAAAATCCCCTTCCAGCGAGGGGATTTTTATTTGTATTGAGGGCATCCTTGTTATCTTTACCCATTCATGTCTGCAGAATTTAAAGTCAAGAAGAAGAAATTGGGGAGTTACCCCTTTGTCAGCGTGGTGTTCAGCATTACACTGGCACTGTTTGTCGTCGGCTTATTTGGCATCCTGGTAATCTACACAGAGGAGTTGGCAAGGATTGTTAAAGAAAATGTAAAGATCCAGGTCTACCTCAAAAACCAACTGGAGGAGAAAGATATCAAGGCCATCGGGAAGCAACTGGCAGAATCAAATTTCATTCTAAAAGATAACACTGGCAATACTTTGTTGTTTGTTTCAAAAGAGGAAGCCGCCAGGCAATTTATCAAAGACACCGGCGAAGACTTTCAAAAATTTCTTGGAGAGAATCCTTTACGGGATGCATATCTCGTGGCAGTGGATCCAGCATTTCACAGCAAAGAGAAGCTCACAGAAATTAAGACAAGCCTGGAGAAAGTAAATGGTGTATTTCAGGTTTACTACGTTGAAAGCCTCATTGAATCCATCAATAAAAATATTGCCAAAATCGGACTCATTTTGTTGGGACTTGCTTCCGTGTTGCTGATTGTCGTGGTACTCCTGATCAACAACACACTCAGATTGGCGCTTTTCTCCCAGCGATTTCTTATCAGGAGCATGCAACTGGTGGGTGCCACAAGAACTTTCATTCAGGGTCCCTTTATTTTCCGTGCCATGCTCCATGGAACCGTCGCAGGCCTTATATCGGTCGGTATGCTTTGGGGTGTTATCCAGGTTGGACATCGAAAAATTGAAGAACTTCAGATGATCGAAAATCAAGACCGAGTACTGACGTTGCTTGCCAGTTTGATGGTATTGGGTATTTTTGTGGCCGTTGTCAGTACTTGGCGCGCTGTACACAAATACCTGAAACTCTCACTGGACGAACTTTACTAAAATGAACAAACTCCCCTTCGGAAAAAAAAATTATCAGATCATGGTGATTGGCCTCGTGGTGCTGGTCGTTGGTTTTACCATTATGACTTTGGATAAGGAGCCTCATGGCTTTGGTTTTCTAGGACTCACACTGGGGCCGGTGATCGTCGTAGCTGGGTTTATTATAGAAATCTTTGCCATTCTCCATCGCCCTTCCGATGCGGAGAAATCATGACGATTTTTCAGGCAATTGTTCTGGCCATCCTTGAAGGCTTGACAGAATTCCTCCCGGTTTCATCCACGGGCCATATGATCATTGGCTCTTATGTGATGGGGATTTCTTCAGACCCATTCGTAAAAACATTTACTGTGGCGATTCAACTCGGGGCAATCCTTTCTGTCGTGGTGCTTTATTGGAGAAGATTCTGGCAGACCTGGACTTTCTATTTTGTCTTGTTTGTTGGCTTTATTCCGGCCGCCATCGCTGGCCTTTTGTTCAACGACAAAATCGATCAATTGCTGGAACGGGTGGACGTCGTTGGGTGGATGCTCGTCATGGGTGGAATCGTGCTCTTGTTCATTGACAAACTTTTTTCTTCCTCCACCATGGAAGAAACGGCGACAGTTTCTTATCGTCAATCTTTTAAAATCGGGCTTTTCCAATGTATTGCACTTGTACCTGGCGTTTCCCGATCAGCCGCGACAATCATCGGTGGAATTACGCAAGGACTCACAAAAAAAACAGCAGCAGAGTTTTCATTCTTCCTCGCGGTTCCAACCATGCTGGCTGCCACATGCTATAAGCTATTAAAATATTATCTGGAGGGAAATTCTTTTGGACAGGGCGAAATCTCACTTTTGCTGATCGGTAATGTAGTGGCCTTCGTCGTAGCAATGATTGCCATTAAATATTTTATCACCTTTCTTACGCAACATGGATTTAAAATTTTTGGCTACTATCGAATTGCTGCTGGTATAATCCTCCTTCTTCTGTATTATTTTGGTGCAGAAATGCAGGTATTGTGATTGAAAGCGATGGATCTGTTTTGTTATTGAATAAACCCATCGGATGGACCTCCTTTGATGTGGTCAACAAGCTCCGCTATATTCTGAAAACAAAGAAAATTGGCCATGCTGGCACCTTGGATCCACTCGCCACTGGGCTATTGATCATTTGCACTGGCAAAATGACCAAACGCATTGACGAATTTCAAGGCCTTGAGAAAGAATACACCGGAAGCTTCTCCTTAGGCCAAACAACACCTTCCTACGACCTTGAAACCGAACCTTCTTCACCGGTTGACATATCTCATTTGACAGACGAGAAAATCCTTAAAGGAACTTTGCCTTTCATTGGCAAAATCCAGCAAGTGCCACCCATTCATTCAGCCATTAAGGTAGATGGAAAAAGGGCTTACTCGTTTGCCCGGAAGGGCCAGGAGCTAGTGCTAAAACCACGGGAAGTGGAAATAAAGGAATTTGAAATCACACGAATAGTAAAACCAGTGATCAGTTTCAGAGTTGTTTGCTCAAAAGGAACGTACATCCGAAGTTTGGCCAATGACTTTGGGCAGGCCCTGGGAGTTGGGGCTTATTTATCAGAACTTTGTCGCACGAGAATTGGAATCTATCAATTAAAAGATGCAATGACCTTAATAGAAGTAAAGGATCGGTACGATGATTCTTTAGTTAGATAGTGGCTTTATTCCAAAACAAGAAATGAAAATCTATCACTCACTCGATGATTTCTCAAGACTACGCTACGCAGTCGTTACCAGTGGCACGTTTGATGGTGTACACCTGGGGCATCAAAAGATTTTAACCCGTCTGAAAGAATTTGCCGGAAAAAATTCTGGTGAAACCGTAGTGATTACTTTCTGGCCTCACCCTCGCCTCGTCCTCAGGCCCGATGATCAGACCCTGAAACTTCTCAACACTTTTGAGGAGAAAACTGAACTATTAAGGGAGCAAGGCATTCAGCACCTGGTAAGAATTGGCTTCACGAAAGAGTTCTCCCAACTTTCATCCGTTGACTTTATTCGAAACATATTGATTGACAAAATAGGAACGCGAAAACTCGTGATCGGCTATGATCATCATTTTGGTAAAAATCGTGAAGGCAGTTTCGATCAGCTGAAAATCAACGGGCCCAAAGATGGTTTTGAAGTAGAAGAGATTCCACGGCAAGACATCGACCATGTGGCCGTAAGCTCTTCCCTCATTCGAAAGGCACTTGATGAAGGCGACGTCCATACTGCTCAACAACTTCTGGGTCGTCCCTATTCACTTACAGGGCGGGTGGTGAAGGGACACCGGCTCGGGAGGGTGCTGGGATTTCCAACTGCGAATATCGACATCGATTCGCATAACAAACTTGTACCTGCTGAGGGAATTTATGCCGTCATCGTGACCTACGCTGGAAACGAATATGGCGGAATGCTTTACATCGGAAACAGGCCGACCATCAATGGAGCCACAAGATCAATTGAAGTAAATATCTTTAATTTTGATAAGGAAATTTACGGCGAAGAACTCAAGGTTTCTCTCTTGAATTTACTTCGCCTCGATGTGAAATTTAAAGACCTGGAAGAGTTGAAAATGCAGCTGCATAAAGATAAGGAGTCTGCGATGTTGGAGTTAAAGTCAATATCCGGTCGCCTACAATAAACTAACCGCCGAAAATTGTTCCTGCTATGATCAATAAAGTAGTTAACAATGCAGATGAAGCCATCAAGGATATCCCAGACAATGCAACGCTCATGCTTGGAGGTTTTGGGCTCTGTGGCATTCCCGAGAATTGCATTGCCGC
>JAYVRH010000582.1:0-4195 GCA_043776495.1 Cyclobacteriaceae bacterium | reverse complement strand
CCCATTTGCCATCGTGCTTTCCATCGGTAATCTGTCCCTTCGACTTCAATTTCTTATCAGGATAGTATTCCCGGTATTCGCCCGAGCCATTCGAATAGTTAATCTCGCTCTTGATACTACCGCCTTTGTTAAAGCTGCTCCAGTAGCCATTCCTAGTACCCCCAACAAATTCGCCTGTGGAGCTGATCGTTCCATCTTCAAAGTAATACTTCCATAACCCAACAGCTTCGTCATTTTCATACAAACCAGAGGAAGCCACTTTTCCCGAAGGAAAATAATGCTTCCACTCGCCTGTCTTTTTTCCATTCACATATTCACCTTCATTTTGCAAAGCACCATCTTCGCCAAAGAAGCGCCAATGTCCGACGTTCTTATTTCCTGCCCTGGGGCCTTCGGAATATACCTTGCCGGAGTGATAATATTCAGTGTACCTGCCGTGGTCATCTACATATTCAATTTCGCCCCTCCTGGTACCGTCTTCAAAATAAGTATTCCAGAGTCCCGATCGCCTATTTAATATGTAATCTCCCTTTTCCTTCAGCTCTCCGCTTTCGTAGTATATTTTCCATTCGCCTTCCTTGTTCTTACCATTCACACTTCCCTCCATGCTCTTGATACCATTCTCAAAAAAATATTCCCACAATCCATAATTAGAACTTTGCCTTAGAATGCCTCGCATCTTGAGGTTTCCAGTCTCAAAATAAAATTCCCAGACCCCCGTTGTCTCATTATTTACAAATTGACCTTTGGATTCCATGTTCCCATTTAGAAAATAAGAAACGTACCGACCCTGAAGGATATTCTGGATCGTATCTTTTACCTGATAAATCTCCTTGGGGTTCTTCTTCTCTTTGTCGTAAAAGATAAAGCGAGTCAAGCTCTGTGCCTGTACCAGCCACGGAAAAAGTATAAACGCCACCAACCCGACCGACTTCTTCACAAAGCAGAATTTACGATCGGTAAATTTAACAAATAATTTTGAAGGGAGGCAAAGGTGGGGGTGCCCAACAGTGGATGTTTTCGTGGCCCCGTTTCGGATGTCGCAACCTTCCAATTTAATTATGAAAGACAAGTTGATCGCTATAATCGAATTGCGTGAGTCACGACAGTTATCAATTTGAATTAAGCTTGTAGGTCGTGGTATTTTTGATGAGACATCAAAAAACCGCGTAGATATCCCAATGGGATTTAAGGATTTCGGGTCAATTTGTTATTGGACCCTGATGTTGAGCAAGCGCCTTCTCAACACCAGGCCTACCCCATTCTGCTTTCTCTTCTTCAGTCCACAACTCCGGAAAGAACATGATCTTTTGAAAACGCGGAGGTAAGTATTTTTGCCAGTTGGTTCCACCAGTTGCTTTGATGTCATCCGGGTCTTTATGAAGGTATCGGGCGGCTGACTTCATGTGCGCCAAAGGCCAGAAGACATTGGCAAGCAGGTCATATTGCCGAAGGCAGGAAATTATTTTCCTATTTCCAGAGAAATTAATGGAATACAATTTCCATAAATTTCTTTCGCGGTGTTTCAACCCTGCTTCCTGGAATTGTTCCAGATATTTCTCTTCGAATTGCTGCAGGGTCAATGTTTTTTTTCCTGAAGCCAGCTCAGTAGCCCCGCTGCGCCAATAGAGCCGTTCAACCAGCCGGACCATGTCGCTACCTTCCTCCGGAATACCGCGAGATGTGATCTCCACCAGATTGATCATGTCGGTCGAGCAGATTTCGATCAATCTGTATTGTGCGGATTGAAACCCGCTTGCCGGAAGCAACGACATCCTGAAATTAAGGAATTGTTCCCGCTCCATTCCTTCGGTCATGATATCAAAGGAGTCGGTGAGATTTTTGAAGTAGCGTATGATTCGATCGAGGCGCGCAATAAAAAATGCTTCATCCAGGTTTTTGTGCTCTACAATCTGGTCAATTTCCCATAGGACCAGATTAAAGTAAAGCTCAGTGATCTGATGATAGGTGATGAACACTTTTTCATCCGGAAACTGGGTTTTAGGATTTTGAAGGCTTAATAGTGTATCAAGATGTATATAGTCCCAGTACGTCAAGTAGTCAGAATGCAGAAGGCCATCCAGGTAAGAAGACAAGTCCTGACCCATCACCGCATACTTCATTTGCAGTTTGAGCAGTTGGTCACGGAGCTTCGGATCAAGAGGAGAATCCATTCAATTCGTTAAATTTGTAGCAAATTAATAAATAGTATGTCAACTGTACCGACACCACAATCTGGAATAAAAAAATCATTGAAGCAGGATGTTTACGAGCATCCCGATTTCTATCAAATTGATAGTCTTCTCACAGAAGAACATAAATTAATCCGCAGCTCCATACGTGACTTTGTGAAACGGGAAATTTCACCTTTCATTGAAGATTGGGCTCAGCGAGCTCATTTTCCTTACGAGATCGTGAAGAAGTTTGGCGAGATCGGCGCTTTCGGGCCCACCATACCACAAGAATATGGTGGAGGAGGTCTTGATTACATTTCTTATGGCATTCTCATGCAGGAAATTGAACGAGGTGACTCAGGAATGAGATCGACTGCCTCGGTGCAAGGATCTTTAGTGATGTACCCCATTTACAAATTTGGAAGTGAATCACAACGAAAGAAATATTTACCCAAGCTCGCTTCTGGCGAATGGTTGGGATGCTTCGGGTTGACTGAGCCTGATCATGGTTCAAATCCAAGTGGCATGGTCACTCATTTCAAAAGCGAGGGAGATCATTATTTGCTCAATGGCGCAAAGATGTGGATTTCAAATTCCCCCAAGGCAGAAGTTGCTGTCGTGTGGGCCAAAAATGAATCAGGAAGGATTCATGGATTGATCGTGGAGCGTGGAATGCCCGGCTTCTCCACTCCGGAAACACATGGCAAATGGTCTTTGCGCGCAAGCACCACAGGTGAGTTGGTATTTGATAACGTGAAAGTGCCTAAAGAAAATTTACTTCCCAACAAAAGTGGGCTGGGTGCACCGCTCATGTGTTTGGATTCGGCCCGCTATGGAATTGCCTGGGGCGCGTTGGGTGCAGCAATGGATTGTTATGAATCGGCAAGACGCTATGCTAAAGAACGCATTCAATTCGGCAAACCCATCGCCTCATTTCAATTGGTTCAGAAGAAATTAGCAGAGATGCTCACCGAAATCACAAAAGCCCAACTATTGACATGGCGTCTGGGCATGTTGATGAATGAAGGCAAGGGCACGACCGCGCAAATATCTTTGGCGAAACGCAATAATGTTCAAATCGCTTTGGAGATCGCACGAGAAGCCCGACAGATACATGGTGGTATGGGCATCACCGGTGAGTATTCCATTATGCGCCACATGATGAATCTTGAATCCGTGGTCACCTATGAAGGAACCCAGGACATACACTTGCTTATTTTAGGGAATGAAATCACAGGAATACCTGCTTTTAGCTAGCCCTATATGCAAAAGATTGTCACCATCCTAGGCGCAAGGCCTCAGTTCATCAAGGCAGCCACCGTTTCAAGGGAACTTAAAACAACGGGCATCTCAGAAATTATTGTCCATACCGGGCAACACTTTGATCCCAACATGTCGGATGTGTTTTTTCGCGAGATGGAAATCCCTAATCCCCAGCATCATCTTGAGATCAACAGTCTTGGTCATGGCGCCATGACGGGCAGGATGCTTGAAAAAATCGAAGAGGTTCTGTTGAAAGAAAAACCAGATGGCGTATTGGTGTATGGAGATACCAATTCTACCCTTGCCGGAGCATTGGCGGCATCAAAACTAAATATTCCTGTCGCCCATGTAGAAGCGGGTTTGAGAAGTTTTAATATGAACATGCCTGAAGAGATCAACCGCATCATTACCGATCGCATCAGTAAAATACTTTTCTGTCCAACCGCTACGGCCATAAAGAATCTGGAAAGAGAAGGCTTTAGAAATTTTGATTGCGAACTTGAACAACCGGGAGACGTGATGTACGATGCGATCTTATTCTACCGTAAAAAAGCAAAGAATGTTTCCACCATTGTTAAGAAAGAAGAACTCTCGCTTCATGGATTTAGCCTTGTGACCTTGCATCGTGCTGAGAATACAAATGATCCTGAGCGCCTTAAGTCTATCTTCAAGGCCTTAAATGAAATTCACCAGACCCTTCCCGTGGTGATGCCACTCCATCCAAGAACCAAAAACTATTTGGACGCTCTTCAGATTCC
>JAYVRH010000581.1:0-4195 GCA_043776495.1 Cyclobacteriaceae bacterium | reverse complement strand
GGACTTATTACAACATTTGATACCGGTGCCGTCGGCTGGGCCTGACTAATCCATGAAATAAAAAACAGAGAAACAAACAGCGTAAATATCTTCTTCATAGTCCGACGTTTTTCAAAAGTTTAAAAACTACTATTTTATTTCTTTGCGATTCCCTTAGCGTCTCTGCGTGACATCAACTTGTGAGTAAGCCCATCTACTCTATCTTCCCGTTCTTATTTGTCTTTGCCAATACCATAATATCCTGCCCTCCCTGGGTCGTGGTGCCGAGTACCACATAGCCTCCATCGGAGGCTTGCCGTACGGCAGCGCCCATATCTCTGAAGCGGCTGCCCACCGAATTTCTCCAGTCTTCATCTCCAAAGGCATTGATTTTAATTAACATGAAATCAAAATCACCGCCTATATGATTAGGATCTACTGACTTCAGTGCGGTCGAGTTTACAGATCCCAGTAAGATTAAGCCACCGTCCTGGGTTGAGCTGATGGAATTACCCTTGTCATCCTGTTTGTCATCAAGCACGGTCGCATCTTTGGCAACAATCGGAAATGATTTGGTGCTCAATACCGTGCCGTTCTGACTGATGCGTTTGAAGAGGATGTCGCGGTCTGAGGCTGTAGCAGAGGTTTGCTTCTGGTCAGTAGAGCCAATGATTGCATAGTCAGAACCAAAGCGGCAGAAGTCGGAGGCTGCATCATTGTATCCAGCGTTGATCAGCACTAAATCAAAATCTGTGTTTTGTGAGTTTTGTCCGGTCTTTACAAATCGTATTCCGGTGCTGCCGCTTTTTGTTACCGTACCAGCCCAGAATACTTTGCCGCCGTCGTCAAGATACATTCGGTTGGCAAGTAAAGTCTGGCCTGCACCATACGCATTTGCCCATACGGGGGTAAGGTCAGTTTTCTTTACGGGGGTAAGGTCAGTTTTCTTTATTTCAGACAGGATCATGCTTGAATTACCGGAAGCACTGAGGACCAAATAATTTCCGGTTGAATTGGTGGCTACGGCTTGTCCGGCAGCAGAACGGCGGAGCGCCGCAGGTTTCACTGAAATTGTGTTGGGTGTATCCGTACCGCTACCATCCACTGTCATAAGGAGGATTTTTGAGGTGCTGTCTGCTTGGATATCTTCTCCAGTGACAACGTAACCACCACTTTGTATAATTTGCAGACCACGGGCACGATAATTCAAATTTGGATCATTGAAAGGCGGCCAAATTTGCTGCCATAGTGGATTTCCAAACTCATCGGTCTTAATTAATTTAATTCTATACTTAGGCGTTTCCGCTGCCGAAGTGACAATTCGAATTGAGCCCAGGATGATAAATCCTTTGTCGGATGTTTCTTCAAACGTAACGGCCTCATCGTTATAGCCACCGCTGTAGTAGCGGATAAAAGTGGTGCCTTTGCCGGGTTCCGCATTCTTCTCACTCAGGCACGCAGACAGGAGAAGCGCAAGACAAAAAATAGTAGATATAGTTTTCATAGGCTTCCTGTCACTTAATAAGTTTCTTCGGTTGGAAGTTGGGGATAAGTACTCCTAAATTAAACATGATATTACTCATGCGATAATCGTTGTACTGGCCCTGGTAGTCAAAGCCAAGTTCGGAATTGGTACGGGAGGATTTGTTGACCACATTGCTCAGTCCTATCTGATAGCGCACATCTAAATTTGCATAGAGGCCGCCTAATCTTATCTTAGTTCCTGCTACAATGGCAAGAGAATACACCAGTGAATTATAAGACTTCTTATCATCAATGGAAGGCCCTGTCACCGTGTAGCCGTTAGCACCTGTACCCAAGAAAGTAGTAGGCTGATTGCTTGAGCTTAAGAGGTAACTTATGCCAGGCCCAATCCCAACATACGTCTGGCGATCAAGGGTGTTCTCGAACTTATATTGAACGATGGCATTCAAGTCCAACCAGGTCTGGCTGAACACGAATTGTTGATTGCTGATTGTGCTGTCTGAGCTTTTATCGCTCTTTGCAAGGCTACCGTTGCTATAACTGTAGGCCCTGGAGACAAGTCCAATCTCAGGGGCGAAGACAAATTTTTCATTGATAATGTCTTTCTCAAACATAAGATAGACGTTAAAGCTTGAAGAAAGTCCATACTTTCCTTGTCCTCCCGCCGTGCTTCCGATGTTATGATATTGGAGTACTGTAGGCTGTGTTACATTGAGTCCCAATTTTAATCCATACCTGAACACCGGCTTTGTCCTGAATTTTTTATACAAGGCGATAAATTCCGCAGGGTCAACGGACGGATTCAAAACATAGAAGTGCTCCGTTTCCAGAAATTTCAGCATCATTTCATCTGCTTTCTCCGGCTCCTCAAGGTAGATGTAGGCAAGGGTGAGGATGCGGTAGGCTTCCTTTTTTTCCACTTCTGTAAATCCTTTGCCCGATGGAGCCGCAAGGCAACCTTCTGCAATGGAGGGCAATTCATGCAACCTCCCTTGCTCATAGGTCGTGCGGATCAAACGGAGCGTCTGTGTGCAATTGCTTGCCTGGGAAAAAGCGGTAGTCACGCTGACGACAGAACCAAGAATTAAAAAATACAGTCTCTTCATAGTAATGCTCACTTGTTATTTTCCGGAAAATTATCGCATGTTTTTTCATAGGGAAGGTCAGCCCCCACAAAGTTATCCCACTCGTCTTTGGTCATGTTGCGGCCAACATAGCTACACAATGAGCTGGCCATGGTTCCGATTTTGGTAGGCCAAACGTGAATGGTTTCTTTCGTCTTTTCTGCCCGGTTGTTCACACCGATCATCAATTGTTCATCGTCCGGTGAAAACGTTGCACTCCATACCCACTCATCCTGTTCCTTGTCTTTGAGCACAATGGGTTGATCGGCCGGTTTGAGCCAGTTCCAAAGTCTTACCGTATGATCCCGGCTTGTCGTGGCAAGAAAAGTTCCGGCGTTATTGAAGATAATCTGTTCAATATGGGCCTCATGTCCAGATAGGATTCTTGGGGGCAGATTGCTGTCTTCCGTGATAATCTTTATTTGCCCCTCCTCATCGCCAAAAATAATCCTGCGGTTATCAGGGGCAAACGTTATCGCAGTAAGGTCTGAAGAATTATTGTATGCGACTTTTTCAGCGAAATTGTTGGTGATGTCCCAGACATATAGCGCGCCAGAGGCTCCGGCACCAGCGATCCGTTTTCCATCCACACTCATGGCAATCGTATGGATTTTTTCTTTTGGTTTGATTACCTCCCGTACCGTATTAAAGTCCGTGAACTTAATGCTCCTTCCAGCCTCGTCGCGCACATAAGCACCCCTCTCCGTGATGGAATAGATCAAGGTTTCCACGCCTGAAAATCCTGGTATCTTCTTAGGTGGCGTTCCTGCCGGGCTCTTCAGATCATACAACTCGATATAGTTCGTTGTAATATCACCTGTGGTAGCGCCACCAGCTACCAGCCAATCTCCATCAGGGCTTATGTCTAATGCGTACACCTGGTAATCAGTTCTTCCACCCATGATTGAGTCAGCTTTCCACTCGGCGCCCTGAAGGATCCATCGAAGTACCCTTCCATCGCTGCCGCCGGAATAGATTTCACTTGTATGCACCCTGGTAACCAAGGCACGGGCGGCTCCCTTATCATGTCCTTCCAGATTGCGAGTCAGCGGATCATTGAATTTTCCACTCAATGCTGCATATAATCCATTATATACATCATTATCGAAAGCGCTACCGCCGTATTTATCATTGAACTTGTATCCATGCTGGGCCACCAGGGCCTCCTGTTCAGGATCGCTGCCAAGTTCTTTTGATTTAATGGCCATGGCTTTGCCTTGGGCAATATACCGGGCTCTGTTGGCTGCTGCTTCTGCAATACGAGCTTTCTCAGCATTGGCTTCCGCTTCCTTTTGCCTTTGCACAGCCAGCAACGCACTGGCAGTTGCTCTTGCTTCTGCAATTTCCGCCTTCTTCAAAGCTGCAATTGCCGCGAGTCGCTGGATATCCGCCTCCTTTTGGGCTTTCTCTGCCGCTGCCTGAGCTATTCTTGCCTTTTCAGCTTGTTCCTGAGCAAGTTTTGCCTGCTTTTTAGCTTCTGCAGCATTCTTATCAGCCTCAGCACGTGCTTCATTGGCCGCCAGAGCACTTTTCTCAGCCTGTAGCTGCGCCCTGACGGCTGCGGTCTGTTGGAAGAACGCATACACCAAAGCAATAGTTGCGACGAT
>JAYVRH010000580.1:0-4213 GCA_043776495.1 Cyclobacteriaceae bacterium | reverse complement strand
CGTCCACCTTTTGGAATGGTACAGCCACTTCGTCAAACTCGTCATTGATCTCTCCAATAATTTCTTCAATTAAATCTTCGAGTGTTACCAATCCACTTGTACCTCCATACTCATCCGCTACAATTGCCATGTGTACGTGTTTGCTTTGAAAATCTTTTAGCAAAGAATCTAATTTCTTGGTTTCGGGGATAAAGAAGCCGGGCCTGAGTAGTTTTTGCCATTCAAAGGTTTCTGCTTCTCCCAAGTACGGAAGCAGGTCTTTGGTATATAAAATGCCTTCAATGTGATCAACCGTCTCCCGGTACACCGGGATGCGTGAGAAGCCGGACTTGCTCACGGCGTCTAGCAGCTCCCTGAAATTGCTATCTACTTCTACCGTTGAGATTTCAAGCCTTGACCGCATTACCTGCTTCACAGTTAAAGTGCCGAAATTGACTATTCCTTTCAGTATTTCTTTTTCATCTTGAGACGCTGCATCGTCGCGTGTTGTGAGCTCGAGTGCCTGATTCAATTCTTCTACGGTACTGCTATAGCCCTTCTTTTCAATCCTTCGCTCAATCAAGCTGCTCATTCCCATCAGAATATAGGAGATGGGGCGACAAATTTTTTCCAGGACTTTCCACACCCCCGCCATCATATGAGCAATAAAAATATTGCGTTGGGTGGCATATACCTTAGGAATAATTTCACCAAAAAAAGCGATCGCAAAGGTGGTCGCAAAGGTGACGATACCGACAACAGCTTCTGCGGGATTGCGCGTGCTGGCCATTTCCCACATCATAAATGTGGAGATGGTGACGACACCCACATTCACAAAGTTGTTCATAATAAGGATGGTGGCCAGCAAAAGACGCGGCCGTTTCAACAGGTGAACGATGTTGAGATACCGTGTATCTTCTGATTCGCGACAGCGCTCCAAATCATCTGCTTTGAGCGAGAAAAACGCAACTTCAGAAGCAGAGATCATCGCCGAAAAAAAAAGCAAAATCGCAATGGCGAGAAAACTGAAAACATAAAAAGGATTCACGTCCAGTAAGAGGAAATTCGCAAGGAATAAACTAGGAGGCTCGTCCAAGAATATAGGGGGTTCCAAAGGTCAACGACTTATTTTTAGATCAAAAGGGAAGATCGTCTGAACCAGGATCAGCTGCGGGCTTATCACGAAGGGATGGGCTTCCATAGTCCTCTGTTGTGCTGGTATTTTGTTGTGGAGCAGATGGGCGATATTCCTGATTTGTTCCGCCACCTTCCCTTTTCGGGCTGAGCATAGTCATATTATCGCCCACAACTTCTGTAGTATAGCGCGTCACGCCTTCTTTCTCCCACGAGCGTGTACGCAACTTGCCCTCCACGTAGATCATTTCTCCCTTGTGAAGATATTTGGCCGCAATCTCAGCCAGGCCACGCCACAGGACGATGTTATGCCATTCTGTTATCTCTTTCTTCTCCCCTGTGGTTTTATCTTTATAAGATTCAGAAGTGGCAATGGTAAAGTTGGCTACCGTTGCGCCATTTTCAAGGTTCCTCACTTCAGGGTCTTTGCCCAATCGTCCGATTAAAATAACTTTATTAACGCCTGACATAGTACTGTGATTTTGTTTATGGTGATCTCGATTATTTTTCGATAGCGTGACCCAGCGGCCTCACCCGCCTTAGCCTCGGCGACAGCGGAGGGATGCAAAAATACCAAATCCTCCTGACTCCTATAAAATACCGCGTTCTTCAAGATAACGTGCAATCAAAATTGGTTTCGGCGCTTTTTCGATTTGCTTGAGGGATAACAACCTGGCTTTCGCTAAAAGGGGGGCGGAAGGAGGTTTTTTACCAGCAGGCCAATTGAATTCCATGAAGCGCACATAGATCAATTGATGGGTTAAAATGTGTTTGTAATCATTTGAAATATAACTGCTGCATTCCAGAGGAAACTCTTTCCTTAAAATATCTCCGGCGACCTTTTTGTGTTTGGTTTCCAGAAGTGGAAAATCGAATAAGCCTTTCCAAATATCCTTTCCCTTTCGTTCGCTCATCAGAATTTTATCACCAATTCGAATTAGAAAATAGTTAAAGTATCTCTTTATTTTTTTCTGCCGCTTGATTTTCGATGGTAGCAGACCAATGGTCTCTTGCTGAAAGGCGATGCAATTTTTTTTGAAAATGCAATTGTCACATTTGGGGTTCTGCGGAAGGCAATGACGAGCTCCAAACTCCATCACTGATTGGTTGTAAGTTCCAGGTTGGTCGGCTGGGATAAGTTCATTGGCTAAAGCAGAAAAGAACTTTTTACCCTCGAGGGAAGCAATGTTTTTATCAATACCAAAAATTCGTGACAGCACCCGGTATACGTTCCCATCTACCACCGCGGCAGGTTCTCCAAATGCAAAGGAGGCAATGGCCGCTGCAGTATAATCGCCGATCCCCGGAAGTTTCTTCAATTCCTGAAAAGTGCCCGGAAATTTCCCGGCGTAATTTGTGACTACTTCACGAGCACATTTGACGAGGTTTCTGGCACGGGCATAGTAGCCAAGTCCCTGCCACAAACGCAGTACTTCCTGTTCTTTTGCTTCCGCCAGTGAATTAATATTGGGATAATGTCGAATAAATTTTTTGTAGTACGGAAGGCCTTGTGCAACCCGGGTTTGTTGCAAAATAATTTCCGAAAGCCAGATTTTATATGCGTCTTGGGTGTTTCGCCAAGGCAAGTCACGATGGTGGTCATCATACCATTCGATGAGTTTTTTAGAGAAATCTCCCTTCTTCATTTCGTTGATACTCAGAAATTTTCAATATTGTTTTTAATTCTGGCTGCGCAAATTAATTTTGCCATCCCAAAATCCAAGTAAATAACACCCCAGCACCGTGACGAAAGCAGACGTTATTAATCAAATTGCGGACAAGACAGGCATCGACAAGGCTGATGTCACAGCATCCGTAGAAGCATTCTTTTCCATTGTAAAAAATTCCATGTCCGGCGGCCACAACATCTATGTGCGTGGCTTTGGAAGTTTCATCAACAAAAAGAGAAAGAAAAAGATTGCGCGCAACATTTCGCGCAATACGGCCATCGTCATTGAAGAGCATTACGTACCCAGCTTCAAACCGGCAAAAGTCTTCATCAACAAGATTAAGAACAGCGAGAAGGTAAAGCAACTTGCCGAAAAGTAATTTTAGGTAATTGGCAGGCGCCATTGGATTTTTTTGTAGAGAATCCCGACGCTTTCCCCTGTTGCCATCCTGAATACCATGTTGAAAACCCGGCTAATCTTAATCGCTCTATCCATCTGCCTCATTGTGGCGCTCTTTTTCCTTCCAAAGGCGGTGGTGGAAAATGATAGCCAGCTACAAACAGTAGAAGATGCTGGAATTTCTGGTTCGCTTCCAGCCAGTCCCCATGGCCAGACCCCGCAAGGAATTCGGAACGACATTAACCGGTTGAGGGCCCGATACTTATCTGGGTTGCCGGAAGAAAAAAATGCTATCTTTGCCGACTCTTTGATAAGCCTTTATCGTGAAGCGGGTCTTTTTGACAGCGCCGCATGGTTTGCTGAACGAGCAACAACGTTCTTTAATACGGAGGAAAGTCTGCTGAAAGCCGGCAATGCATTTTACGAGGCTTATACTTTCGCGATTGATGGCGGAAAGCAAAATGCATTGGCGGAAAAAAGTCGGGATTTATACGGAAAAGTGTTGGAAAAGAATCCGAAAAATCTGGAGGCAAAGACGAAGATGGCCATGACGTATTTCAGTTCACCATCACCTATGAAGGGTATTGCCCTGCTGAGAGAAGTGCTCACGGATGACCCGAAAAATGAGTTGGCGCTCTTCAATATGGGGATGCTGTCCGTGCAGTCGGGCCAATACATGAAAGCGGCTGAATGGCTGGAAAAGCTTGCGGCAGTAAACGACAAGCACCTCCAGGGGCAATTGTTGCTTGGAGTTGCTTACATGAATCTGGGGCAAAAAGAGAAGGCACGTCAGCAGTTCGAAAAAGTAAAAAAGATGGATAATGACCCGTCAGTGAAAGCCACGGTGGATTCATATCTTGATGAACTTAAATAATTATTAATCTCCCCTTTCCGCTGTTGCGGATGGTCAAAAGCCAGAAGGGGGTAAACAAGTAAAACACTATGCCGAGCGGTAAGAAAAGAAAAAAACACAAAATGGCGACCCATAAACGCAAGAAGCGTCTGAGAAAAAATCGTCACAAGAAGAAATA
>JAYVRH010000579.1:0-15240 GCA_043776495.1 Cyclobacteriaceae bacterium | reverse complement strand
GCATCATTGATGAGGCTTTCACCTTCCAGAATGGTAGACAGCCGCTTGGGTACTTTCAATCCTTGCATCACGGAGGTTGCGGCTACGGCGTCAGGCGGCGATATGATGCCGCCTAATAGAAATCCCAACGCCAGCGTGAAGCCTGGTATGAGCTGCACGGAGACATAGGCAACGATCACGGAAGTAAAGATTACGAGACCGAAAGCGAGGAGTAATATGGAGCGTTTCCATTTCCAGAATTCATTCCACGAAGTTTGCCACGCCGCCGCATACAGCAAGGGAGGTAGAAAGATAAAAAACACAACATCCGGGTCCATTTCAAGTAAGGGCATCCCGGGGATTAGCCAGATCACAAGCCCTGCCAGGACCAACAGGATGGGGTAAGGGACTTTGATCTTCGTGGCTACAACCGATAGAAGGGAGACACAAAAAAGGAGGAAAAGAAAAACGATAAGTTGGCCTGTCATGTGCTAAAGATAGAACACGATTATTCTTTTGGAAAAGTTCACAGGCAGAAAGAATATTCGCTTATATTTTTTTGAGGTGTGCAAAAGTGCTTAAGTGTTAAAGTGTTTAAGTGCTAAAGTGTTAAGGTGTTGAAGTGCTTAAGTGTTAAAGTTAATTTGAGAACACGGGCATGCCACTAAATGCAAGCCAATGTAGCCAGACGCAAATTCCAAGGTAGACGATGGAAAATAGAATGACACCCGCTCTGGCATTTTCTTTGAAGTATCGCATGAAGAAAAAGGCAGCAAGAGGCATGGCCTGAAGCCCGTGCATCGTAATAAAGTGCGCAGAACGAATATCACCTGCGATGGTACTCCAATTCAAAAAAGGAAGGCCGGGCCCGCCATCCACAGCACCGATGGTATGTGTTAGCAGTGCTGACATCATGCCACCTGAGAGCCCACCCAAAAAGAAAAAAATCAGCCCAATTCGCCAGGCCCACAGTAGGGGAGCCCTTAGTTCAATCTTGTCGAAGAAGAATAAAATGATGGTGTACAGGATGAGGAATGTATTCATTAAGATGAAAATTCCCATGGTTGAAAAAACGATTCCATCGAAAGCCGATTGAATATTGAAATGCGACCTCACTCCCCGGGCAGCCTGCATAAAAATCAACCCATTCTCGACTGTCATGCAAATAATAATTCCCCACGAAATGAAGTTCCTTTTTTTCTTACTTGATAAGTAATACAGCAGCCATGCAAACGTCCATGAATAAATTGTAATCGAGATTGCAAACTTCATGGGTTTGATCCATGCGTTGATTCCAGAGATGATTGTCTCATCCCTCAGGGACATCGCAACGGCAATTGCCAGCATCAGGATATTAAGCCATCCGAACCAAAACAGTAACTGGTTTCTGTCTTTTAATTCAGAAAAAAAATTATTCCGCATCATGCAGTAATTTTTTTGTCTTGACCCAGCGAATGATAAAATATGCGATGAGACCAATGGGTCCGAACATCAGAGTAAAAAACAAACACGGGATAACCAAGAAATGTGAAATGCCATGCTTCTGGCTATCATTCACTTCCCATGCGCCAATAAACATGTCGAATGCCAGATAGTGGATCCAACCTGCTGTGAGGGCGTAGGGGTTTTCGAATAGTTTCGCCACGCCCTGCAGTGATCCGAAATCTCCTTCTGACTGTCCAAAAAAGAAGACGATCAAGGACAGGTAGACCAATCCGAGCAGCAAGGGGTAGAGCCCGGAGAGAACGATTATTCGGGTCCATTTCCAACGCGGAGCAAATGTCATCAGCAGCCACCCAAGCGGTGCGGCATTCTGGCAGATATTGAAGATGGTTTCAGGTTTCATCAGTTAATACTTGTTAGGGTGTCAATTTGCACTAAGTTTTCTATTCTCCAGCAATTCCAATATTGCATTCCTGATTAGTTGTGGATCGGTCCATGGAACGAAGTGACTCATCTCTTCCCCCATCACAACCTTGACAGGGGCGTTCGTGATCATTTTTACTGCGAAATCTGCATTCGCCGGGGGAACGAGGTTGTCCTTCTTTCCTTGAATGACGATGGTACTCGCCCTCACCTTTGGCCACAAGGGGACCATCTCTTCCAGTTCTGGTTTTAGTTTGTAAATCTCATCATTCGACGCACGAAGAGAGCGTGGAAGTATCCAACTCAGGAATGGAGTCGCCAGTGGTGCCCGAAACCATTCGTCTGGTTCCAATGCTGGATCAATGCTTGGGGCAACCATGACAAGTCCATCGATCAGTTCGGGGAAGTCCATGGCCATGCGGGCAATCAATGGTCCACCCAGGGAATGGCCAACGAGAATAATAGGACGTTTATTTTTGTGGTCCTCCAGAATTGGTCTAAGAAGCGCACCCTGCTTTTGAAGTGAAGGCTCTGCATTGCCAAAATTGGAATGTCCAAACCCTGGTCTGTCAACCGTGACCAGCTGAGCTTTTGATAGAAGTATTGAATCTGCCATGAAGTCAATGAACGCGCTGAGTGATCCTGGTGATCCATGGACAAAAATGACCAGCGGGAGCGCGGTATCGTGACCTACCTCCAGATAGTTTATCGTTCGTGTTCCTGAAGCATATTGGTGGAGGGTTCCCTTTTTTTCTTTCTTTATGAAATACTCATCGATTTCAGATTTGTTCATTCGAAATTGCATACAGCCATCCAGCAATAACATCGAGCCTGAAAAAATGAACAAAGGAATAATCCATTTTCTCCACTTTCCCCACTGGAATCCCATAATCAAAGATGGAGAACCTTCCGATATTGGGAAGGGTTATTCAAAAGTTCTAAGGAAGCTTTTATCTCCGCGTCTTCTTTAAAAGAAACTTCTACCTGACCCCGCTCGAGATAGTATCGGGCAACGATGTCTTCTTCCAGCAATAATTTAATCTGATCTTTAAATGTCATCAAGTCATTTTTCCTGTTTTCAATGAGCCGGGATTGAATCTGATCGAGCTGGGGTTTCAGGGCCTCGTAAAATCGCTCGGTCTTTGCTTCTTTGGTTAGCTGGGTTAATTGAATTTCCAGGTGTGACCGATAGTTATATTCCTTTGTTCTGATCCAATTCACAAACTCCTGGTACTCTGCATCCGTCAGACTGAAATCTTTCGCATTGGGAATGGTTTCATGTTTTGAAGCATAAATGGTTCCATAATCCAATAAATATCCATTGGCATAAAGCACTTGCGTGAGGTGAGAGGGTTCCTCATTGCCGAGCACAATGTCAGGATCAATTCCACCGCCATCGTACACGACCCTTCCTCGTGTTGTTTTGAATTCTTTTTTAATTGAATCCGGAATCGATCCAACACTTCCATCTTCCCTGCGGTGGGAATAATCCAGTACTTGAATACAACGACCTGTGGGGGTATAATATTTGGCCGTGGTAATTTTTATTTGGGCGTTGTAAGACAGCGGCCGACTCAGTTGAACAAGTCCTTTGCCGTAAGATTTTTCTCCAACAATCACGGCACGGTCATAATCCTGCAACGTGCCTGCCACTATTTCAGAGGCGGAGGCACTTCCACGGTTGATTAGCACTGCAACTGGAATTTCAAGATCAACGGGTACATTTAATGTTTCATAATTGATGTTGTTATCGGGTATTTTTCCTTTGGTGGTCACCACCTGTTTTCCCTTTGGAATGAAAATATTGCAGATGTTAACGGCTTCAAACAACAGTCCTCCTGGATTGCCGCGCAAGTCAAGCACAATTCCTTTCGCTCCTTTTTCTTTTAAAGAGACCACTGCATTTTTTACTTCTTTGCCTGCGTCCGGAGTGAAGTCGGATAGCTGGACATAACCAACGGTACTGGTGATCATCCCAAAATAAGGAACGTTGCTTATTTTTATTTTCTCTCGTTTAAAATCAAGTTGGATTAAATCTTTCATACCAAATCGCCTGACTGTGAGAGAAACATTAGTTCCGACTTGACCGCGCATCAGGCGATTGGCTTCTTCCATACTGATTTTAGAGATCTCAACTTCATCCATCTTGATCACTTCATCCCCGATCTTCAGGCCGCCTTTGATGGCTGGATACCCGCCGTACATCATGGTCACAACGGTGCGCTTTCCAATTTCCCGTGTCACCGCACCGATACCCCCATACTGACCCGTATTTTGTGTTCTGAAATCTTCTACTTCATCTTCCGGAATATAGTTTGTATACGGATCGAGGGAATTAAGCATGGCGTCAATCCCGGTACGGACAAGTTTGTTGGGATTCACATCATCTACGTAGTACATATTTACCTCTTTGAACAGGGTAGCGAAGACGTCAAGGTTTTTTGCGATTTCGAAATAGCGATCCGCTGGAGGCGTTAGCGAGAGGCCAGTAAGTAATAAGAGGAAGGTGCAGAGATATATGAATGTCTTCTTCATGTGGATCAAATTTACGAACTATAACGTCCAAAACAGGGATAGGGTATTGGAGCCGAAAATTACTGAATTTGATGGTTAGAAAACGTTTTCCCAGCCAGGCAATTGTGCAGGAACGTTATTCTGGGCGTGAGGTCACTTCCAGGCTTTTCGCAGAAACCGAAGCCAGTTTCCGTGCATGACATTTTGAATATCATCCTTTGTGTACCCTCGCACTGTGAGAAGGGACGGTATCTTTTGAATGTCAGCAATGGTTTCTATATCCAGCGGACATTGCTCTTTTCCATAGGCGCCATCAAGGTCTGAACCAATGCCAATGTGAAGCGCGTTTCCCGCCACCTGGCAGATATGATCCATGTGGTCAATCAGAACGTTTAGATCACATTTCATTTGTGCGGGAGTAGAAACTCCCCTCACCCAATGAGGTACTAACATCCACGCATCCATCACGCCGCCAATCACGGCTCCACGACTGATAAGTTCTTTTATTTGCTCGTCACTAAACTGGCGGTTGTGGTCAACAAGTGCACGGCAGTTATTATGACTTGCCCAAACATGTCCACTAAAATGGTCCATCGCTTCCCAAAAACTCTGATCGCATAAATGCGTGGCGTCAAGAATGATGTTGAGGGTCTGCATTTCTTTGAGTAAAGCGCGCCCTTGAGATCCGAGTCCTCCTGAAGAATCTGTGCCGTACGCATATCGGCCTGGACCATAGTGTGCCGGACCGATGGCACGAAGGCCGTCTTCATAGGCACGCTCAAGATGCTTTGGCGTGATAATCGAATCTGCTCCTTCAAGACTATTGATATACCCGATTGGTTTGAGTGGGCCTGGTTCTTTCCGAAGCAAAAGATGGCTTTCAAGGGATTTCAAATCTCTGATATTCGTAAGCTCCCCACCTTCTTCCATCACTTTGTACCAGGCTAGCTGGGCCTGTGTTTGGGCCCACGCTTGTTCGGGTGAGTTCCATCCCTGAAGTTTGTTTCCAGGCTCTACATACCGTGCGATCTGTGTGGCGACAACCAGCCCGATTTCACCCTTCCTTAATTCCGGAAAACTGACCACACCTTTGCCCCGATCAGGTTTGTCGGTCAGTTCCTTTTCAAGGGCGCGGATTTCGTGAATGGACTTGCGCAAGTCGCGGTTCCATTCCATGGCATTCATGCTAAGGTCAAGGTGAGCATCAATCGTAAACATGCTATCGAGCGTGAGTTTGTTGGACTTACCTAAGCAGTGATCTTTCTTTTCCGTGCGGTGGTAGTCCATCGTCCGGTAGATTGATGATCATCCACCACCACTGTTTCATCATACAGTGCCACAGTCGGGCAAATATGATAAGGTACACCGTACAGTACATCACCTATTTTGAATGAATTATTTTTGCCAGCCTTCAGTATCAGATGTTCCTCGCTTTGGCCTATGGGCTGAAGATCGGGTCCATTTAGAAAATAGACTCGGTTGTTCAGGGGATTTTCTGCTGCCACGGATTTGTGACCAAGGTCAACACAAATTGTTTCTTCATCCGGTTTTGAAATAATGCGGGTGATCAGGACTGCTGCCCATCGGAACGGCAACTCGCTGAACATTGATTGATACCCTTTATCCCAGTAGATGATCGTACCGGGGCTGCATTCTATGTTCTTTCTCTTTGAATGAATGGCGAATGTGGTTGTTCCTCCCGTAACTATAATTAGATTTATTCCTCTTAGTTTGAATATCTCATTCTTTAACGCCTCCACCTTTGCGAAGCATTCATCGCAGCCTTGGGTTCGGACCATGAGGTCAGGGTCGCGAAGGTGACCGTCATAGGCATGGAGTCCAATAGCAGTGATGCCATTGAAATTCTGGCAAAGATCAAAGAGGATTAAGGCATCTGTTGGAACGATCCCTGTTCTGTTCATTCCAATATTTAGATCGATGAAGACATCGATCCGGGCGCCCTTTTTTCCGAACACAGATGAAATATTTCTGGCCGATTCAGCATTGTCGATCAGGCAAGAAAATTTCGAAGCTGGAAATCGGCTGGTGAGATCTAGCAGGCGCAATATTTTTGGCCCCACGGGCTGGTAGGCAAGAAGTATATCAGGAGCTTTCTCAATGGCCAACATCTCCGCTTCTGCAATCGTGGCGCATTTGAATTTATAAATTCCTGCTTCCAACAGGAGCCTTGTGGTTTCAGGGGACTTGTTCGTCTTGACGTGGGGACGCAGTCGACCTACATCGGACACAAAAGTCTTCATGATCCGGATATTCTCCCTTACGCGCTCAGGATAGATGGCCAAAGCAGGGGAGTCAATCTCGGCAATATTATCTATCTGATACCAGTTTTTATCCATATGACATGTTTCATTTACACCAACTCAAATATTGCTTCAATTTCTACGGGGATGTTATCAGGCAACGAGCTCATTCCAACTGCGCTTCGAACACCGACACCGTTATCACTGCCCCATACTTTGGCAAATAATTCGCTACAGCCATTTATGACATAAGGATGTCGTTCGAATTCCGGAACACAGTTCACCATCCCCAGGACTTTAATCACTCTCTTGATTTTATTCAGACTTCCGAGATTGGCTTTCAAGGTTGCCAAAATGGCCAACCCAACCTGCCGGGCGGCGAGCTTTCCTTCTTCAAGGTTCAGGTCTTTTCCGACGGTGCCTATGATCAGGCTTCGATCCTCTTTTACCGTGCCATGACCGGAGACATATACAAAGTTGCCCACAATAAGAAAGGGTTTATATACGCCCAGAGGAGTTGGGGGTGGTGGAAGTGTTAATCCAAGTTCCTCGAAGCATTGATCGGGCGTAGCGGCGGCCATGATGGTGTTAATTTTAAATTAAGGTGTGAATATACTATGCCAATAGATTAATCAGCAACACTCCGGTTAACCCGCAAACAGAAATAATAGTCTCCATGATTGACCAGGATCGGATGGTGTCTTTGATTGTCATGTTGAAATATTCCTTGACGAGCCAGAACCCGGAATCGTTCACATGAGAGAACAGCAAGCTTCCAGCACCAACAGAAAGTACCATGAGGTTTGGATCGATATCGGGACGACTCAGGAATGGGGCAACGATTCCAGCGGCAGTAAGGGCTGCGACGGTAGCAGATCCTACACAAAGCCGGATGAGGCAAGCAATCATCCAACCAAGGATAAGCGGGTGTATGTCGAGACCACCTAAGGCACCGGCAATGTCGTTGCTGACACCACTGTCGAGGAGAATTTGCTTTAAGGCTCCGGCGCCACCCATGATGAGAAGCAACATGGCCATGTCTTTCACCGCTTCTCCATAGATGTTCATGATCTTCACCATGCTCATGTTCATCTTCAGCCCAAGAGAATAGGTTGCGATTCCCAGCGAGATCAGCATCACCATAGCGGGGTCACTCAAAAAAAGAAAGATATGTTTGAGCATGCCATCACCTGATATTCTGGGTGTCACGACCGTTGCGATCGCCAGGAAGGCTACCGGAAGGATCGCTGAAAATATGCTGTTTGCCAGACCCGGCAGTGGTTGATCTGAAAGTGTTACAGACTGAAAAGTCTTTGGAAGGGTTACGTTGATGGATCTTAATGTTTTCGAAAATACCAACCCGGAGATAACGATGGTTGGGATGGATATGATGGTTCCATAAAATAACGTCATCCCCATATCGGCATGAAATTGTGCCACAAGGGCGGTTGGCCCGGGATGTGGGGGTAAGAATCCGTGCGTGACCGAAAGTGCGGCAACCAAAGGCATTCCGACATAAAGGACTGGCAATTTGTATCGAAATGCGACTGAAAAAATTAGTGGTACTACAAGCACAAAGCCCACGTTAAAGAAAAGTGGAATGCCGATGACGAAGCCAGTGACCATAAAGGCCCATTGAATATACTTCTCACCAAAAACCTTCATCATTCCATTGGCAATCTGTTGGGCTGCACCACTGTCGGCCACGAGATTGCCCAACATAGCTCCCGCGATGATGATAATGACCAGAGAGCCCAGCATGTCGCCGATTCCTTTCTGAATTGATTTGGCGATGGAGGAGACTTCAACACCTAATAACAAGCCTGCAAGAATGGAGACGATCAGGAAGGCGAGGAATGTATTGATCTTACCTTTGGTAATGAGTAGAATAAGCAATGCGATACACGCTATGACCACGAAGATCGACATGCTGGATGGGTTTTATGCTGATGGGGAATCCCTGAAAGGATATTAGACCTAGAACTTATCTGGAATTTGTATGATCCTGACGACGATCTCGTGTGGGTCGCCATCTTTGTCAAGCAGGTTGAATTTCACCATGGGATTGTCGCGCTTAATGTTGCTCTCCACGTTGACTACCTCATTGTCCTGCAGGTGTTTTTGGATTTCATGCTGGAGAATAAAAAGTGCGTTTGCAAAGTCTACTTCAAGCGGACTTGGATTGTAAGCAGCTGTCTTCATTTATCTGGTGTTTCGGATTTCAATTTCAATTTTCTGATTTTAGACTTCTTGCAAGTCCTTTTCCAACAGATTCATTGATTAATCATCGAAATTGAACTTGGTATTACCAACGAATCAGTGCAGAGGCCCATGTGAAACCACTGCCGAACGCTGCTAAACAAATTACGTCATTTTCTTTCACTCTTCCTTCCGCCCACGCCTCGCTCAACGCGATCGGGATGGATGCGGCGGTCGTATTGCCGTATCGCATGATATTGTGATACACCTGGTCCTCACGCATGGCAAGCTTTTCCTGAATATATTGGCTGATCCGTAGGTTAGCCTGATGTGGGACTAACAGGTTGATGTCTTCCTTGCGCAAATGATTTGCATGGAGAGCTTCATTGATTACTTCTATAAATCGGACGATCGCGTGCTTGAAAACGAGGCTGCCATTCATCACCACTTTGTAGCTGGTGGTATCGAGAATTTGTTTTGGCTGTCGTTCTTCGCGTGGTCTGCTGCTGCCAGGATCTCTTATATAAAGTTCTTCTGCAAAGCGTCCATCAGAATGAAGGTGTGTTGACAGAATGCCGGGTTTGTCTGAGGCTTGCAAAATCGCGGCACCGGCACCATCACCAAAAATAACTGCCGTATTCCTTCCTTGATCACTCACGTCAAGGGCGGTGGATTGAATTTCAGCGCCAATTACAAGGATCGTTTTATACATTCCTGATTTTATGAATTGGTCTGCTGTGCTTAGGGCGTAGATAAAACCGGAGCAGGCATTTCGGATATCCAGTGCACCTATGCTCTCCAATCCTAATTCTCTTTGCAAAAGAACGCCCGAGCCAGGAAAAAAGTAGTCGGGTGTGATGGTGGCAAAAACAATAAACTCAATATCCTTTTCGGTCAGTTTGGCACGCTGAAGGGCCATGCGAGCAGCCTTAGCTGCCATGTTAGCAACGGTATCTTTTGTTGGATCCACCCACCGCCGTTCATGGATGCCTGTCCTCTCGATCACCCACTCATCGGTGGTGTCCATCACCGTAGAAAGGTATTGGTTGGTGACGACTGTTTCAGGAACATGATGTCCAAGTGCGACAATCTTTGAGTAAGGCATAGCAGCGTCGTTTTTTATGAGCCTGCTAAGATAATGAAATGTTGTAAATGGTGTTGGATATTCATGATTCATGTCTCGTTCAGAACTTGTACTTCAATTAATTCCTCAACCCAAACCACCTTGCCTGGTGTAATGAAATTATTGTTCAGGTGCTTGAGCTCTTGAAACACTCAACGGTCAATTCAAAATGCGATTAGGTTAGAGGTATTTTTTCGGTGCAACTCGCCGTTAAATCATTCAAAGATTACAAAAAATAGGTTAAAAATCCGGATTGTAGCCCATTTACGAAGTTGCGGTATCGTTCAGATTCATTTGGTAAATGACAGAATGAATGGGGTTCATGATTGAAAAGGTGACCCGCATAGAAGGAGTGTGAGGTTAAGTAGCGCGGAACTTTGAAGGCCTACCGTGATCGCCATGGGCTTTAGCCCAGACAGTATCGGCATCGGAAATAGATGGTTATGCTATTCAAATATTTCTCACTAACTTTTCATTAAAGATTTCACTTCGCAGACTAATATCACATAGACATCAAATAACATGAAAAACGATTCTTTGATTTATTCAATAGCTGCCATTGCGATCATCGTGGGGGCTGCGATGAAGATATTGCACTTACCCTATGCCAACCTGGTTATGAATGTTGCTATTGCTGGAGGTCTATTTTTTCAATCGTGGCATGTGACTCAACTGAAAAAGAGAATTAAGGAATTGGAAAGCATGGAGATGAGGTAAGGTCATGCATAAAGTCTCTACATTTGAATTTATAGAAGAAATTACTGTATTGCGATGGGTAAAGTGGAGCAGATTCAATTTGAAATACTTTCGACCTTACTTCTCGCAGAGTACAACCAAAAGGTAAGCAAAACTCTTCGGCAAGATTTTGAATCCTTGTCAGATAGTGAGTTGTCAATCGATACCTTCAGCTTTTACACTTCGGTAGCGGCTGTTTACTCATCAAAAATTGAAGGTGAAAATATTGAACTGGATTCCTATGTGAAGCACAAAAGATTCGGAATTGAGTTTTTGCCTGATTACACACGTAAGATCGATGATTTATATAATGCATACCAGTTTGCAAAGCAATCACCCTGCAATCAAAGCAATTTAGAGCACGCTCACCAATTGCTAACGATGCACATACTTCCGGCAGCGCAGCAGGGAAAAATTCGATCGGGCAATATGTATGTCACGACATCTGAAGGTAAGATAGAATACGTAGCTGCAGCGCCCCTTGCAGTAAGAACTGAATTGCAAAAGTTATATTCTGATCTTGACAAACTGCTAAAGTCAGATCTCACAATTAATGAAGTGTTCTTTTTTGCCGCCATGCTTCACCTTGTATTTGTGAAAATCCATCCCTTCGATGATGGTAACGGTAGAGCATGCCGCCTTTTAGAAAAATGGTTTTTGGCAAGCAAGCTGGGGGCCAAAGCATGGTTTGTGCAATCTGAACGGAACTACTACAATCATCATCAAACCTACTATAATAATATTCGCCTCTTGGGACTGGAATTCGTTACACTGGATTACTCAATGGCAATGCCTTTCTTGTTGATGCTGCCTCAGTCGTTAACGACCAAAGAGTAGGAGAATTTTGATTGGAAGTTCATACATTTGAATTATAAATTGGAGAGAATTTATCATATCCGATGAAGAAGTGCTGTTGGGTAAACCAACAATTAAGGGAACTAGAATTTCCGTCGATTTAATTTTGGACTTACTGGCCCATGGCTGGACAGAAAAGATGATTTTTGAAAGCTACCCAAGATTAACCGGGAATGACTTAAAAGCGGTGTTTGCTTATCTTAAGGATTGTATGGAGAATGAGTTGTATTTCCATTTACCAGTCACAGCATAAGGTTACACATCTCGACCTTCTTACCTTAGTAACAAAACCATGACAGGAAATTACAAACCTTATTACCTTATAACTTTGGCATGAAAGCTTGAGCAGAGAATAATGTAATAAGGTTTTGCGAGGACGGGTATGTTTGGTTACTAAGGTAACAAGGTTGATTTGACAAAGCTTTTTGGTATCATAAGGCTCCGCGAAACTCCTTGCATTCTCCGAGAAACTTCGTGAAAAATAATAGATTAAATTCGAAACAGGACCTCATCTCATTATAACCGCAGCTACATTTTTTATCTCACAACACCACATTCACAATTCTCCCTGTCACCACAATCACTTTCTTCGGCGGCTTACCTTCTGTCCATTTCAAAACGATTTCTGATGCCAACACCAGTTTCTCAATGTCTTCTTTGGGCATGTCGAGCGCAAAATTCATCTGTGCCCTCACCTTTCCATTGATGGAGATCGGGTAGTTGAAGGCGTTTTCCTTCAGGTACTCTTCATTGAATTTTGGGAAGGATGCGTTGAGTACAGTGTCAGTATGCCCAAGTTTCTCCCAAAGCTCTTCGGCGATGTGAGGCGCGAAAGGGGAGAGGGCGATCACCAACGGTTCAATGATGGAGCGCTTGTTGCATTTCAAAGAAGTCAATTCATTGGCGCAGATCATGAACTCACTCACCGAGGTGTTGAATGAAAAGTTTTCAATATCTGATTCAACTTTCTTCAATGTCTTGTGCAGGACTTTCAATTCTTCACGCGTTGGCTCAGCATCGCTCACTTTGAAATTTCCAAAGTCATGCGAAAGGTTCCAGAACCTTCTTAGGAATTTGAATACGCCATCAATGCCATGAGTACTCCAGGGTTTGGATTGCTCAAGCGGGCCGAGGAACATCTCATACATTCTTAAAGTATCAGCGCCATAATTGTCGATGATTTCATCCGGGTTGACAACATTGTATTTTGATTTAGACATTTTCTCAATGGCAGAGCCACAAATATACTTTCCATCATCCTCTTTAAGGAATAATGCATTGGAGAAATCTGGTTTCCATTTTTTTAAAGCCTCCATATCAAGTTCTAAACCATTAACAAGGCTAATGTCAACATGTAGTTCGCTAATGAAATTCAATCCATTTGAATTTTCTATCTCAGAGCCCGAATGAATGGCTGAACCACCTGCCATGAATAGCGCTTGTCCGAGTATCTGATTTATCTCAACTGAATAATCTGTAAGTTCGACGTGATGAGTATGATAATCCAATTTGTTCAGCTTTTCATACCAGCTCTTGGATACAAAAACATTTGTGCCATTGATTCTGTAAACAAATCTCGAATCCCCGGTAATTTTCCCCTGATTGATCAGCTTCTTAAATGGCTCATCAAAATTTAAATAACCCAGATCATGCAGAATCTTCACCCACAATCTTGCATACAGCAAATGAGCAACGGCATGCTCTGAGCCACCGATATAAACATCTACCTGTCCCCAATAATCCAATGATTTTCTTCCGGCAAACTCTTTGTCATTGTGCGGATCCATGTAACGGAGAAAGTACCACGCGGCACCGGCATGCGTCGGCATGGTGTTGGAGTCTCTTCTTTCCTTGTCGTTAATGTTGATCCAGTCTTTCAAATTCGCCAACGGCCCTTCGCCTGAGCCCGAAGGCTTGAAGTTATTCGACTCCGGCAATGTCAATGGAAGGTCTTTCACATCCAAGGCATACGGAACGTCATCGCGAAACACCACCGGAAAGGGCTCACCCCAATATCGTTGTCGACTCCAACCTGCATCACGCATTTTGTAATTGACCTGGCGTGTTCCAATGCTCGACTCTTCCAATTTCTTTACAACCACATCGCCGGCTGCTCGCATCGTGAGGCCATTCAGAAAATCTGAATTTTCCAAAACAGCGTCGTACGTCGGATTGGCTATTGCTCCATCGTAATGATTGCCGATAATGTTGGTGATCGGAAGATTGAAATGTTTTGCAAACTTGTGATCGCGCTCATCGCCACAAGGCACGCCCATGATGGCACCTGTTCCGTAGCCAGCCAGCACATACTCACTGATCCAAATCGGGATTTCTTTTTTATTGAATGGATTGATGGCAAAAGCCCCCGTAAAACATCCTGTGATTTTCTTCACTTCGGCCATGCGCTCGATCTCTGAACGACTCTCAACATATTTCAAATACTGATCAACTTCGCCTTGCTGTTTGGCGCTGGTGATCTCTTTCACCATCTCATGCTCAGGGGCCACCACCATGAAGTCTACGCCGAAGATGGTATCGGGGCGAGTCGTGAACACCGTCATCGAAGGGACGATCGATTTTTCACTCTTCACGCGGAAATCAATTTTGGCGCCGACACTTTTACCAATCCAGTTGCGTTGGATTTCTTTCATCGATTCACTGAAGTCGATGACTTCTAAACCCTGCAAGAGTCTTTCTGCGTATTCCGTAATCCTCAAACTCCACTGGCGCATCTGCCGCTTCACAACAGGAAAGCCACCACGGTAGCTCACGCCATTAATCACTTCATCGTTCGCCAACACAGTGCCCAATGCTTCACACCAATTCACATCAGTATATGCGAGGTAGGCAAGCCGATACTGCATCAATACTTCCTGCCTGGTTTTCTCATCAAATGATTTCCATTCCTTTGCAGTGAAAGTATTTTTATCCGAACCTGGAACCCTGAACTTCGAATTCGGAAACAGATGCTCTGAATTTCCACTGGTTTCAAAAACCCTGATCAACTCAGAGATTCTCTCCGCCTTCGATTTCTTTCGGTTGTACCAACTGTCGAATATCTGCAGAAAGATCCATTGCGTCCATTGGTAATATTTGGGATCGCACGTTTGCACTTCCCGGTCCCAATCGTAACAAAACCCAATTTTCCCTAACTGCTGTTTGAAATTTTGAATGTTCTCCTGAGTGGAGATGGCAGGATGGATGCCATGCTCAATGGCATATTGTTCAGCGGGTAGGCCAAATGCATCGAAGCCCATCGGATGCAGCACGTTAAATCCCTTCACGCGCTTATATCGGGCCACAATGTCCGATGCAATATAGCCCAGTGGGTGACCAACGTGAAGACCGGCCCCGGAAGGGTATGGGAACATGTCGAGCACGTAGTACTTGGGCTTGTTGGAGTCAAGTTCGGTCTTGTAGACCTTCTTGTCTATCCAGCGTTTGCGCCATTTATCTTCAATTTTTTTGATCTCTTCTTTGGAATATTCGGCCATGCCTACAGGAAATTTGATATTGAACCGCAAAAATAGCCAATACTACTTCTGTCATTACTATCTGGCAATATTTTATATCCGAGATTCTACGAACCATGAGATTTTCGTGTATTAGTTGACAATTGACAACAAACAATTGACAAAAATCAAACAAAAGAGGGCACTAAGTTTCACCATTAAATTTTGTCAACTGTTAACCGTCAACTGTCAATTC
>JAYVRH010000578.1:0-4238 GCA_043776495.1 Cyclobacteriaceae bacterium | reverse complement strand
TCTCCTTGTCAGAGTTTCTCAAGTCAGATTATTCGTATATCTCCCAATCCAATCGGGCAGTTTACGTTTGCTACTGTCATCGGCGTCAATACGCCTGTTCCTACTGCCTTGTGCTCCAAACAACAGATTAATTTTGATGGAGGGACTTCTACCGTAAATGACCCATCTGCAAGCATCGCAACATATGCATGGACATTTGGTGACCCCAACTCAGCATCAAATGTCGGAGTTGGCAAGACACCCAACCATACCTTTGACACGTTTGCCAGCTATATCACCAACCTGGTGGTGAGTTCAAATTGGAAATGCACTTCGGTGCTTCTCGCCCAAACGGTAAAAGTGGGTGAAAAGCCGGTGGTCAAATTCGCCTTCACCGGAGTCTCTACCTCAGATGCCTTCACCTTTACGAGTAGTTCTACCGTGGCTTCCAACGATGCCCTGGCTAAACTTGACTGGACCTACGGTGATGGTGGAACTCAATCCGTGACGAGTGGGTTTACTTCTCCTGCATCCCATAATTATGTAAGTCCCGGACTCGCAACGGTAAGTCTTAAAGTAACCAGCCTTATAGGATGCACCAACAGTGCATCTACCACGATCGTTGTTCTGCCAAAATCAACACTCAGTCCGCTGATTGTTTACAATGAGAATTTCGAGGCCTCCAATGCAAATTGGCAGAAGTACGTCACCGGCAATGTTGCCAATGGCCTCTCCACCTCGACACCGTCGTGGGCTTATGGAACGGCTACCGCGAGTCTCACGGCCAGCGGCAACAAGACAAAAATCTGGAAAACCAACCTCGCAGGGTTCTATAATGGAAACGAACGTTCAGCACTTTATTCACCAAGCTTTGATCTGACGCAGTTGAAGAGACCCATGATCTCCTTTGACAACTTCGTCAATATGGAAAGCAGCGATGGTGTGGTGTTGCAATATTCGACTGACGGTCTGAACATCGTTGACGTGAACAAAGTATGGAAGGTGCTTGGTCAGGTGGGTGATGGTGTGGCCTGGTTTACAGACCAGGGACTTGCCGGAAAACCTGGTGATCAAACAACAAAAGATTACGGGTGGAGTGCCCCTTCTATTCGAACCGTTAATGGGGTTCAATCAACCTGGCAGTCTTCCAAACACACCTTGGCCGATCTTCAGAATGATCCTAACGGTCTGACAAAAGTGGTCTTCAGGTTTGCTTTGGGGAGTGTTAAGGCAGTTCCTCAATTTGAAGGTTTCGCCCTTGACAATGTGAGGATTGGTGAAAGGACGCGTACCGTTCTCCTGGAAAGCTTTACCAATACAGCGAACTTAAGTGCAGACGAGAAAAAGGAAAATGATTTTATCCGACAATTCAATGCTACGAAAATAGGAACGGAAGTAGTGAAAATTAATTACCACGTAAGCTTCCCCAGCGACGATCCATTCAATCTGGATAACGCTGCTGACCCAAGCTCCAGAGCGCTTTATTACAACATCACCTCGACGCCAAAGTCAAGACTTGACGGCGTGAAGGAAGATGGTTTGTTCTCCGTATGGGGTGATCCCACATTCGCCGTCGGTAGCTTACAACTCGCTCAGGCCGCCATGACCATAACCTCCACAGTGAATAACGGTGCAATTTCTATATCAGTCAGTGTGGTGTCCAATGTGGATCTGCCTGCTAATACGATCTTACAGGTGGCGGTACTTGAGCAGTCCATACCCTTGACAGGACTTTCGACCACTCAAAAGACAATGGTCAAGACCGGTGAAAGTAATTTTGACTATGTGTTGAAGAAATCGCTGCCTTCCGCAGCTGGAACAAAGTTTGGGACCGTGTTGGCCGCCGGAGCTGCTCCACGGGTATACTCTTTCACGTGGACATCTGATTCGAAGAAACTCTATCCTGCAGCCAACGACCTCGTCATTGCTGCCTTCCTTCAAAATGAAGTGACGGGGGCAATCTATCAGGCCGAACTACTCAGCAGTATCTCAGATCCACCGGTCATCACTGGGCTTGAGTCGATCTCATCGGAGCAGATTGTGGTCTATCCCAATCCTGCCAACCATGAAATGCACATCCTGCTTCCAGGACAGTTAAGCCAATCGGCTGGTCTCAAATTGATCGACGGAACAGGACGTACCGCGATAAACTCTTCCATACCGGAAGGCGCCAATTCCAAAACGGTTAATACAAGTGATTTGTCGCCCGGTATCTACATCTTACAAGTAGAGGTCGGAAATGGCAACTTTACCAGGAAGAAAGTGATGGTCGTCCACGAGCAGTAAAATATATTATTCAGTAAAAGAAAAAGCCCCATTTGCCCGTAGGGGCTTTTTCTTTTGCTCTCCATTCGTTTTAATTGTTCTGGGCTTTGCTTAATTTCAGGATATATTTTTGAATTGCTAATTACTTACTCACCGGATGGAAATATTTCTAAAAGCTGATGCCTGGCTCGCACTTCTGACCCTCTGCTTTCTTGAAATAGTACTTGGCATTGACAACATTATTTTTATTTCCATCGTCTCCAACAAACTCCCTGAAGAATTACGTCGGAAAGCACGCAATACCGGATTGGCGTTGGCCATGATCGTAAGGATCTGTTTTCTTCTCGGCATCACATGGATCATCGGGTTTGTTGAACCCCTTTTCACAATCCCAGCCAACTGGTTGATCTCAACCGACCTGCCGGTAAGCGGGCATGATCTGATCCTTGGCTTCGGAGGTCTTTTTCTGATCGCCAAAAGCACAATGGAAATCAACCACGAGATGGAAGGGAGTGATGATGATGACGAAGACGGCATCCCGAAAAAAACCCAGGTGTCATTATCCGGTACGATTGTCCAAATCATTATTCTGGACATCATTTTCTCGTTTGATTCCATCCTCACCGCGGTGGGTATTGTGGATAGAGATAAAGTGATCATTATGATTCTGGCCGTTATTTTCTCCATCATCGTCATGATGTTTTTCAGCGGCAGGATCAGCAGGTTTATTCAAGAACATCCTTCCATGGAGGTACTCGCGCTTGGGTTTTTGATTCTGATCGGCTTCATGCTCTTTTTGGAGGCGCTTCATTATGTGATCCCCAAAGGATATATTTATTTTGCAGTAGCGTTTTCAATGTTGATAGAATTCACAAACATCCGCGTAAGAAAGAAGCGAAAGACGAAACCCGTAAAACTAAACAAGCCCTTTACCCAGCAGGAACTGACAGAGGCGGTGAAGGAGTTGGGGAGGTAGATGGCAATGTGATTCCGTTTCAATTTGCCTACTGTCAATTGCCTACTGCCTACTTATTCTAATCGTGATTCAACATATCATCAGCCTTAACTAACACAACATTCTATCCCAAATGACCACCCCAGACCCCTCCTACCCCATTGGTAAATTTGAGCCAAAAGAAAATTATACTTCAGAAGACTTTATGCAATTTGTGAACCGCATCGAGGCGTTGCCTGGCAGACTTGAAAGTGCGATAAAGGGCCTCAAGCCGGCACAATTGGATACTCCCTACCGCGAGGGTGGCTGGACTGTGCGTCAGGTAGTCCATCACCTTTCCGACAGTCACATGAATGCCTACATTCGGGTCAAATGGACGTTAACGGAAGATACTCCGATGATCAAAGCATACCTTGAAAAAGCCTGGGCTGTCACTCCAGAGATAAAATCAGACCCTTCGTTATCTCTCGAGTTGCTAAAGGCGCTCCACGCAAAATGGGTAACCTTGCTAAGGGCACTCACTCCAGAAAATCTTCAGCGAGAATTCATACACCCTGACACCAAAAAACACTTGAAGATTGACCGTATGGTAGGGATGTATGCCTGGCACGGCGACCATCATCTGGCCCACATTACTTCCCTGAAAGAAAAGATGAAGTGGTAACTAATTTCACACTCGAGGCGTAAGTCATCTTATGCTGGTGTCGCGGTTTTTTGTTGAGACATCAAAAAACCGCGACCTACAAGGGTAATTTCCATGGACAGACCGCCGAAATTCTTCAAAGTTTGCTTATGACGATCTGGCAACTTTTCTTGTTTTCGGCACCGCCAAAAAAAATATGCGAATTCATCTTAATTTGGCCTATTTTTTAGGATTTTGGGTGTCCCATGCCTATTTTGAGGGGGTGTTTTTGCACTTTGAAGAAAACAACCGGGCTTCTAACTCCGCTTCAATTGCCACGAGCTTTAGCTCGTGGATTAAAGTAATGATGAGTGATCTGGGCTTTAGCCCAATAAATTATTAAGAGAATTTTATCAA
>JAYVRH010000577.1:0-4247 GCA_043776495.1 Cyclobacteriaceae bacterium | reverse complement strand
TTTCCTAAACTATATCTGAATGGACTTCAATTGCCATAAATTAGATTTTCCGCACTTTGACTAGAATAAAAAAAGACACTTCAATTTTGTTGAAATGTCTTTCAAAGTGACCCCGGAGAGATTCGAACTCTCGACCCAATGATTAAGAGTCAATTGCTCTACCAACTGAGCTACGGAGTCGGGTCAGTTGGTGATTTGGCGATCTGCTGAAGTTACATCAACAAATCATCAAATCAACCAATGCCGCGTGGGACGTACTGGGTTCGAACCAGTGACCCCTACCTTGTCGAGGTAGTGCTCTAAACCAGCTGAGCTAACATCCCATTTTTTTACATTTTCACATCCTAAACTATCTTACTCAAGTTCTCCTTCGTCTGCCGTTCTCCTACGCTGAAGCTACGGCGCAAGCGTAAGCTTCTAAAGGAGGGCTTCGCCCGTCATGCTCCTACGCTGAAGCTATGGCGCAAGCGTAAGCCTTGGCGAAGACGGGTCGCGAAGATAGTAAAATCAGGATACGTGAAAAAAATAGCGGCTTACACCCGGGAAATTTATTTCCTGTGAATCAATTCCTAGGCCTGCTCTACATTTTTATAATAACTCAGCGCTCCGGAAGGACATTTTTTGACTTGATCAATAATTTTTTCAGAGGTAGAATGTTCCGGAGTAATCCAGGGCAACTGTTTCGGGTGGAAAACAGCGCCGAGGCCATTGAAACAAATGGCAGAGTGAATGCACGTTGACGGCTTCCATACGATTGTGATTTCTCCAGTTGTGTAGGTCTTCGTGATTTCCTTCATGATTGTTATTGACTGTTAAACCATCAGTATGCTACCTTAATTTCTCAGAAAGTTTTGTTCATGACAAACTCCTGTTGAACGTACCGTTGGCGTGGCGCTACTTCGCGCTGCTTCAGATTTTCCGGAAGTTGCTCCAGGTCTCCCGGATAGCCAATCGCGATGATCACAACTGCTTCATGGGTGTCCGGAACACTCATATTTGCTTTTGCTATTTCGCGATTGAATCCCCCCATTTGATGAACATTTAGTCCCATGTGCGTCGCTTGTAAGGAAAGCAGTGCATTGGCAGCACCCAAATCATAAACGGCGTATGCGTTCGGCTTGCCATTCGAAATGAAATTTTTCCGTATCAGTCCCATGACCAGCAAAGGAGCACGCTCTACCCAAATCTTGTTAAGATCAAAGAGCGTTTCGAAAAGTTTATTCCACAATTCCGTTTGGTCTTTTGTTGCATAGATATAAGACCACGGCTGCTCATTCGAGCTGGAGGGTGCCCACCTCGCTGCCTCAAATAAAGATTGAATTTTCCCAGGCTCAATAGGGGTTTCAGCATAAGATCTTTTACTTCTGCGCTGTTCAATCACCTCCAGCAAGGGCCTCTCTATTTCTGTAGATTTTTCCATTAGACGTATTAAAAAAATTAGTTGGAGAATTTAGGGATGCCCCACATGGCTACTGCGCCTGCAATCAAATGCATCGGAATGGTAAGAAGGGCGAATCCTTGTGGTGCGGCAGTCCCATCGGGCATCATCGGCTGCATGGGGACATACAAACTTACGAGCGTAAAAACGGCACTCACGGCAAGAAAGATCATTCTTCCATCCTTCGAATATTTCATCAAAAAGAAATAAAGAACCGCTCCGATGAGCAATGGCAATATCGATGAAACAGTAACCGCTATCATGAAATTCGGAGGTGGAATGCTTCCGAGTGACGGAGCGATCAGATTCCATGTAAGGTTGAGCGGGGCGGCGATTACGCCGGATATAAGTCCACCCAGGAGGATCTGTTTAAATGTTGGCTTAATAGTTTCCATTATTGGTTGTGTTTGAAGAATTGTAATGTTGGCAAAGTACCTATAATGTTAGAGTTGTTCTAGTTGTTCTATTCTTCAATGAGTACACCCATCTTCCCCTTCTGATAGTCCCGCATGGCTTCCATGATCTGCGTTTGTGTATTCATGACAAACGGACCGTGTGAGACAACCTCTTCGTTCAAAGGCGCCCCGCTCAACAACAGAACCCGCGTATCTTCCAACGCTTCTATCGTGATGTGATCGCCATCCTTCTTAAAATAAATCAGGTTCAATTCTTCCACTAAACCAAATCCTTCCACGTTGAGTTTCCCGTCAAGCAAATACATCAATGCATTGTGATGAACAGGAAGCGGGATGCTGATCTGTCCTCCTTTTTCAAATTTCAATGTGGCAGCATTCACTTCGGTATGAGAAGGAATGGGTCCTCGCAATCCGAGCAACTCACCTGAAAATACATGCACCCTTACTTTTCCATCTTTGCTTGCCATGACAGGCACTTCTTCCAGGCTGATCGGAAAATAGGCAGGCTGATCCATCTTGTGCTCAGCTGGTGTGTTGATCCAAAGTTGAATGATCTCCTGCCTTCCTCCAATCTCATGAATGTCGGAGGGCGGCCGTTCACTATGAATGATTCCCATACCCGCGTTCATCCATTGTGCGCCACCTGCGTAGATCACACTGTCGTTCCCACGACTATCACGATGGTGCACGCCTCCTTTAAAAATAAAAGTAACAGGTGAGAATCCTCTATGAGGGTGAGGCCCAACGCCGGCATGGTCAGGTTCAATGTGGGCAGGGACTTTAATGTCTGCATGGTGCAATAATAGAAATGGATCAATTTGCTCCACGCGCTGTGTAGGCAATGGCTGGCGAACTGGAAAACCACCCATGTCTACCTTGTGACCATATAATAAAGAGGATACGCTTCTGTTCTTCATGATAGAATTTGTGGTTTGTAGGTGGTAGTTCGTGGCGGATCTGAATACACCAAGAACGGCCCACCATCCACCATTATTAATTCATTGGTACATCTATTAACAATACTTCAGCGTCATTATCAGCAGTGATAGAGATTTTATCCGTATCCCAAACCCCAAAGCCATCACGTTTGTTCAGTTTTTGGTTGTTAATGGTTACCGCTCCTTCAATGATGAAGGCATAGACACCGTTTTCTTTTCTTTTGATGCTGTAATCAATCGCCGTTGCTTTCTTCAAATTGCCGAGGTGGAACCAAGCATCCTGGTTGATCCATAATGCATTGTCACCTTTCTCCGGAGACACGACTGACTGGAATTTATTCAAGCGATCTGCTGACTTAAATTCCTTTTGATCGTAGCGGGGCTGAATGTTTCTTTCTTTCGGGAACACCCATATCTGTAAAAAGTTTACTTCTTCAGTTTTTGATGCATTCTTTTCGCTGTGGGCGATGCCGGAGCCCGCGCTCATGATCTGCACTTCCCCTGACTTAATTACTCCATGTCCTCCGGAGTTGTCGCCATGTTCCAGAGCACCTTTCAAAGGGATAGAAATGATTTCCATGTTGTCATGCGGGTGCTGGCCGAAGCCCATGCCTCCTTTCACGACATCATCATTGAGAACACGCAACATTCCAAAATTGACCCTTGACGGATCATGATAGCTGGCAAAACTAAATGAGTGGTAAGAGTTTAGCCACCCATGATTGGCGTGGCCACGGCTCTCGGCCTTGTGGATGATCGTTTTCATAAGAGTCCAGGTTGTTGACTCAATAACGTTCTTTAATCGAACAAAGTTACATACAATTGTTGTATTTACAATTATTGTGATTACTGATAATTAAGGCGAATTCAGTTAATCGGAGCACTTTCGACAGATTCTGCTGATTCTTACGATAGCGATTACCATTGGATCACAATGACTATCTGTCGATAAGGATTTTTATTTACTTCTCAATTTATCCAGTATCCGGTTCAGCTCCGCCGCTTCGGGTTTAGAGATGGTTTTCAACGTTGCCATCCACGCATCCGACTCCGCATCTATTTCACTAAGGGCATCCAAACCCTTTGAGGTAATGACAATGTCTACCTGCCTCCGGTTATTTTCACATATCTCTCTTTTCACAAGACCTTTTTGGCGAAGCTTTTCCACCAGGCGTGTGGCGTTGCTGCTTTTGTCGATCATCCTGCATGTGATATCCGCAAGCATGAGCGCCTTGGGTTGGCTGCCCCTCAAAATCCGCAGCACATTGAACTGCTCCGGAGTGATCCCGTGAGGTTTTAGCCTTTGCGTGTTGATATGATAGAGCCAACTGCTGGTGAAAAGGATATTCACCGCTACCTTTTCGTATTCGTTGACAAATTTCTCCTGCCTGATATCTTGTTCGATTGACATGCGGCAAATGTAATTACTATTATTGTCTATACAATTATTGATTC
>JAYVRH010000576.1:0-4248 GCA_043776495.1 Cyclobacteriaceae bacterium | reverse complement strand
TATAGATAATGCCTTGAAGAATATCCCGCTTGCTGCCACTGTAGTAATCCAGTTCAGCATTGGGTATTTCCTCAGGGCTCACCCCTTCCTTCTTATACCAATCGATCAAGCGTCTGGTGGAAAAGAAGATCGACTCCAGTGATGGTAGGACAATCAAAGCAGTTCCGTTGACGCGAAGTGCTTTATAGACATTCTCGATCATGGCCACATTCTTCTCCATCTCAGGAAGCATGATCACGTTACAGCAAAAAACAAAATCAACCGGAGGAAATGTCAAGCGTTTGCTTGTCAGATCGGCACGCTTGTAAGAAATGTTTTTGTATGGACTTTGCCGGGCGATTTTGAGAAGTTCGGAAGATATGTCGATGGCTAGAACATTTTTGAACGCAGGCGTCAAATACGGAAAAGCCTTTCCCATGCCACAACCAAAGTCGATGGCACGATGGGCTTTATTGCTGTGCTTTTTTAAGTAGCGTGGAAGTATTTTAAGTTTATCACTCTTAAACACATCAAATATCTCCCCATCATATTTTTTTCCAATACCATCCCAATGTGTCTGCTGATTCATTCGATCGATGCTGATGGTTCAGTCTATATCTAACGCTCGCAAGATTATTTATCTCCTGGATGGTATGTGCGTTCCACATGCTGTTTAATATCCTCATCATAGAACAAGATATCCTTGAACTTGCTTTGACTATATAACAGCGATTGGTCATTAAAGTGAACTGAGCTCGGATCACTGGATGATCCTCCTGTCATGACAGATTTTGCTTTTACCTTTTTACCAAACTCGACCACTGCCACGAAACTGTTACCACTATAACCATACATTCTTTTTGTGCCAGGAAATCTTTTGCTGCCATACGCTGCCAGCGATCCCCAGAAAGAGGAAGTAAATGGTATGGCAAGGCTTGTCTTCTTGTCATCAAAGGTCGACTCAATTTTCCCTGTCAGCCGTTGGTACCGATTGATTTCACCCCATGGTTGCTTCCAGGTACCAAAATCCCGTTGCAATTCTATCTGAGCTTGTGATAACGCTACCATTTTTTCAAGCGCTGAAGTTTTGGTTTGAAGGAATTCTATAATACTAAGTTGATCCATTTTCGAAGGAATCTTTGAGTTCACATTTTGCCTCAGGCTTTGGGCCCAGAAGATTGCTAACGCTGTGGGCACAGATGAGGTCGAATAACGCAAATCCCAGTTTCTTAAAAGTCCAATAGGTTCCGCGAGTTGGGTCCGCACGGTATCATTGGCACCGGCAAGTCCGTCGTAGGCGTCTAGCAATGAAGGAATCAATTTTTCAAAACCTGGCAAATATGAATCCTGAGAAGCTGCAATAAGCTTGTCGAGGGTAAACGAGGATTCGTTTTCCAAAACTCTAATGGCATGCAGGCCTCTGGCATTTTCAGCGTCAGGTGCCATGTAATTCGGATATTTACTTTTGTCCGGACTGCTGCCAGCGGACACTGTAAAAGGTGTTGAGTTGCAATTCTGTATCCAACCATTGGCAGGATTGTACACATGGACAATCTCCTCAAGCGAATGGAGGTCTTGCCAGTCGGTATTGGGATCACTGCCATCGAGCGGAATGCTCCAGTCAAAGTTTGGATTCCTCTTCGGTATGTAATCACCATGCCAATAAGCAATGTTTCCTTTATCATCAGCAAAGACGGTATTGTTGGATGAATTCGTTCTCAGCATCATCGTATTCTTGAAATCATCAAAGCCTCCTGACTTAGTTCGTTGGTAGGATTGGGTCAATGCCTTCAACGGCTCTTGCAGGAGTTTGGCGCTGATCCATTTCTCATTCCGCTTTGCAATGATCGGACCATGATGGCTGCGGTAGATTGTAAAGTCTTTTTTAGCCATCGAGTTTCCATTCTTGTAATGAATCGTCACTTTTTCAGATAATAATGGTTTCAAAGCATCACCATATTTGTAAAATAGAGCGGCACCTTTCTTCTCGATAGATTCTTTGTATTCGTCAATTACGTCCGCTTGAGTAGTAGTGTGCATCCATCCACAGTGCTCGTTAAATCCCTGATAAATAAAAAACTGGCCCCAGGTTGCTGCACCATATGCGTTCAGTCCTTCCTCGCTTTTAATATGAACTTCCGACCTGAAATAAAATGAAGTATGAGGGTTGATGAGCAACATTGCATTCCCCGTTGCACTTCTGGAAGGTGCGATGGCGAATCCATTCGACCCTTTTGGTTCTGGTTCAAGTCCATCATCATTTACTTCTTCTTTCAATTTTCCACCCAGCCCTCCATAAAATTCTTTAATCTCATTTAGTGAAACCGATTCTATATCACCACCGATGCTCCCTTCGCTAAAGAGCAAAGGCATCCATGGATGGAAGCGCTTGATGAGTTTAGGCTTAACCTGAGGATGGGTGTACAGGTAGTAATTGATCCCGTCAGCAAAGGCATTGCATACTTTTTTCATCCAATCCGGACTGGTCTGGAATATGGCGATGGCCTTGGTGGTATCGATGAAGAGGCGCATCCGAAGATCATTGTACATCAGAGCTTCGCCTTCTACTTCAGCAAGCCTTGCCACTGCGATAATATAATTGCGCTCCACACGCTCAAAGTCATCTTCACATTGTGCGTAGAGCAATCCAAAGACTGCGTCTGCGTCCTTCTTTCCTGAGATATGAGGAATGCCCCAGGTATCACGGGTGATGGTGATCTCTTTTGCCTGTTGCTGGCACCTCGAAATTTCTTCCCCTGTGAACTTTTGAGCCATCACGGAAGTGGACAGCAGAAATAAAAAAGCAATTTTCTTCATAGTCGATCTTTCAATCATGAAAAATATTCAAAACTTTGGAAGAAGCCTACAAGTATTACAGGGTGGCTATTTGACTGAGTAATGTCGATGCGTCAGGATTGAGATGGGAAGCCCAATGCACATTATCAGAATGAAGGCTGCAATGGATGCTTGCTTAGGATCAAATGGAATGGCGGGTATCTTGCTCATCGGCAACACCACCAGGTTCATCATCATCCACACGAAGAGCCCGTAGCCGACACCGATCAAATATTTATTTGCACGTAGCAGGTTTATCCTGGGATGCGCCAGATAAAAAAGGCAAGTCCAGACATAGGCAATAAGAAAATGAAACGCCAATCCCGTGACGCTCATCCAGATGCTTCCTGAATAAGCTTGCTCCCGGCCGAAGGCGGCGCTGGCGATAAATTCCAACACCCGGACCGGGCTGTTTCCTGTTCTGAACGTAAACCAGCTGGTTGCGGCAACAATATCCATGGTACCTGCCACCAGTCCTGTCATCATGATGGCGCGGATCAGGTTTGGTTTTACGTTTTGGTTCGCATCATCCATTGTGTTAAGGTGCTTCTTGTGAAAGTTATCGAATTAGAAAGTAATAGTAATTGTTCTTTGTCCGAATTGAATCAAGTTTTTCGACGAAGAATCTTCGTGGGCCATCTCGGGTGCCGCGAACTTCGAACTCAGCAATGAAATGAAGAATTGGTTTTTCGCTATGAACGAAGTTGACCAAAGATGAACTGTTGGCTCGTTGGATTACACTTGTAGATCGCGGTATTTTGTTGAGACATCAAAAACCGCGAAGACATGCACACTGATAGCACTCAATCTCAGCTTCGATTATTCTCTGATAAGAAGGACGATCTCACTTTTTAACAAACGTCAACTTAAAATAGATGAGCAGCAGACTGAGAAAACAAACGATGCTGTTGGCAACAATCACAGGCCAGAGCATGAGGGCAATGGCATAGGTCAACCAGACAATGGTACTGGCAAAAACAATCAGCATCATGGTGAGACTGAGGTCATTCACACTTCTGGTCTTCCAGACTTTATATACCTGAGGAATAAAGGTGACACTTGTCATAAACGCTCCCAGGTGCCCAACCAATTCAATCCAGCTCATGTGTTAATGTTTAAGTTTCATTGCCCTATTTTCTATTCAACTTATCTAGCCACCGGTTTGCTTCTTTTTGCCTTTTGATTTTTCCGTCCGCAATAAATTGCGCCAGTTTCTGGTTCATCGTTCCTTTGGATGTCAGGTGGTAAGCACCACAGTCTTCACAACGGTAAACTGCAATCGGACCTGTACGGGAAGCATAATCAAAGTTGGTTTGGGCGTCAATGAGTGCGTCTTCGGCAATTTCTATCGTCGGAAACACTTTTTTATGGGTAATGCACTTTATCATTAACTTGCTTCCTAAACTAAAATCGAATGAAGATAGCAGAAATTCA
>JAYVRH010000575.1:0-4254 GCA_043776495.1 Cyclobacteriaceae bacterium | reverse complement strand
AAAAATATAACGAACAGCAAAAGAACGTCAAAAACAATCGAGAGTTTGATGCGATCACCAAAGAGGTTGAACTTCAGGAATTAGAAGTTCAGATTTGTGAAAAGCGTATCAAGGAAGGAAAAGATAAAATCGAAGAGAAGAAAGTTGAAATTGGCAAAATTGAAAGCCTGATAAAAGAGCGCAGCGACGATCTTGAAAACAAGAAAAAAGAGCTTGACGAAATTTCGAACGAAAGCCAGGAAGAAGAGAAAAAACTGTTGAATGATCGAGAGAAGGCTGCAAAGAAAATCGAAGACAAGTTTCTTAAATATTATGAGCGTCTTCGTATTAACTTGTCCAATGGCCTGGCGGTTGTAAGGGTGGTTCGAGGCGCAGCAGAAGGTTGTAATATCATTATCCCCCCTCAGAAGATTGCCGAGATTCGTGAGAAAAAGAAGATCGTCATTGATGAACATTCAGGACGAATTTTAGCAGACGTCGATATGGAATCGATGGAGGAAGAAGTTAAGCCCAAAAAGGCTGCCCCGGTAAGACGAGCGAAGAAAGTCAGCTGATCGTTGCGTCATCTTAGGTTCAAATATCTTATTAAAAAGGCAGCGTTATCGGTCTGCCTTTTTTTGTTTACTCTGTTGTCGCTTCCTTGTTTTGCCGTAGATCAGCTCTGGCAGTTTGATCCACAGCTGGAGCGTATTTATAAACTCGTTCTTAACCTGCAGACCGATAAGGCTTACACAGAACTTGCCCAATTGAAAAACTCCAATGAGCTTCACAAAATATATGTACAGAGCTTATTAGAAACCGTAGACCTCCTGATCACGGAGGATGGAAAACGATTTGAAAAGATCAATGAGCTATTCAAGCAGCGAATTGAGAGCATCTCTCAACTACCAGAAACACCTGAAACACTCTTCATCAAGGCCGAACTTAATCTTCAGCGAGGCTTTAATCTATTGAACCTTGGCCAGGAGCTAAATGCTGTCCTGGCAATCCGCCAAGCCTACACGGCGAGCCAGGAATGCCTCAAAAAATACCCATCGTTTGTCCCGATAAAGAAAACATATGGAGTCATTCAGGTAATGGTCGGTTCCGTGCCAGACAAGTACCAATGGTTTATGAGTTTGCTTGGAATGAGGGGCTCGGTAAAAGTCGGACAAAAACATTTGGAGGAATTGAGGCTTTCCAAATCTTCTCTCAACATTGAGGCCACAATCCTCTTCTACACAATCAAGGGATTTCTCAATCAACAATTTGGAGAGGCTGCCAAAGGTTTACAGGAATGCCTTATAAAAGACCCCGACAACCGGCTTTTACTCTTTTTAGGGATCAATATGCTGATGAAAGATTCTCAAAGTGAAGAGGCCCTGAAATTGATTCATGCATTAGATGCCAGACCGCAAGGGCTACCAATGGATTATATCGAATATCTGCGTGGCGAGGCTCTCCTGGAACGCGGCGACTATATAATTGCCATTCAAGCGTATCAAAAATTCTTAAAACATTTCAAGAGTCAGAGCTATCGCAAAGATGCTTACTACAAAATCGCACTTTGCAATTACCTTTCAGGAAACATGGAAAGCGCCAGAAAAAATTTCGAGATCGCGAAAAAAACAGGTAATGACACTGCTGATCCTGACAAGTATGCCGCGGCCATGATGGAGGAGGGAACTTTTCCAAATGCGAAAATTCTGAAAGCAAGGTTTTATACCGACGGTGGCTACTACAAAGAGGCCAGAGAAATGCTTCGTGCGATTACACCTGCCGACCTTCACGGAGAAAAAGATGTTACTGAATTCTATTATCGAAAAGGGCGCCTTGCTCACAAAACGATGGAACTTAGTGCCGCTAAACTGTTTTACTTGCAGACCATTGAAATGACCGGGGCATCACCCTGGTACTTTGCTCCGAATGCTGCATTGCAATTAGGTTATATCCACCAGGGACAGGGAGATCTTGTTTCTGCAAAAAAGTACTTCGAGAAGGCACTAAGTTATAAGAAATACGAATACAAAAGCGGCATAGACAGCAAAGCAAGGTCCGCCCTGGATCAGTTAAAAAAATAACTATTCCCCTGATTGATTGGTCGCTGTATTGCTCATGGTGCTCAATTTTAAAAGATGATCCGTATTATTATATAGGTCAACAGAGTATTGGGTACCATTATTATTAATAAGGTAAAGTCCAAGATTTTCATGTTCAAACAGGTCCATCGATCGCAGGGGATGATTAAGCATCTGGCAAAGCAAAATTCGCATGGCTCTACCGTGCATACAAACAAGTATATTCTTATCGTCCCGTCTAGATTTTAATAGCTCTAAAAAAGGCCGCTGGCGTGTTGCCACATCTTCAGGACTCTCCCCTCCTTCTATTGGAAGGGAGGTTTTGCCCTCCTGCCATTGCTGCAGCACCCAATGATAGTAAATGTCTTCCTCTGGGGTAACCTTCTGCCCCTCCCGGGTTCCCCAGCTAATCTCATTCAACGCCGCATACTCCTCGTATGGTATTCCCTGATTTATGAAACCAGCCACAGATTCCTTACTACGTGTTAGTTTTGAAATATAAATCCTATTGAATGCTGTCGAATGGTAACCATCATAAAATGCCCGCGACTGGGCCTTGCCCTTTTCGTTAAGGGATGAATCTACACCGCTGCCCTGAACAATGCCTTGCAGGTTATAATCAGTTTGACCGTGCCGGATTAAATATATTTTTTGTGAGAACAATTTCATTTAATTTGGCCGTGCCTACTTCAAGATTTTCTAACTGTAAACGGGCGCAAAGATAAAGAAATCATTGTCCCATCATAACCCACCAAGTTTGTGAAAACATTAATAAATCCTTCCATCACAGTAGAGCAACTCAACATTTTCTCAAAGAATTCCCTCGCCCAAAATCTTGGGATTGAAATCACCCGCATCGGTGAAGATTTTGTGGAAGCAAGAATGCCCGTCGACTCCAGAACAGTTCAGCCTTATGGCTTGTTACATGGTGGAGCATCCGTGGCATTGGCGGAAACTCTAGGTAGCTTAGCCGCTCACTGCACGGTAAATGACCAGAATAAGTCTTGCGTTGGATTGGAAATTAATGCAAACCATCTTAAAAGCGTAAGAAATGGTTTTGTGACCGGCATTGCTCGACCACTGCATGTTGGCCAAAGAACGCAAGTCTGGGAAATCAAGATTACAAACGAACAAAACGATTTGGTGTGTGTTAGCCGGATCACCATGGCAGTCATTGACAAACGATAAGGGGACAAATGGAGAAGACCAATAGCATCAAACAACTATCTTCAAGGAAATTTATTTCAAGTGCCCTCGAATTCTATTTTGAAAGAAAATTCACAGTTGCAATCTGGAGACTTCCGCATTCCCCCGTCTTTCACCTTACTGCCAGCGAAAATCCCCGCCAATCTTCAGATATAAATCTGGAAGAACTGAAGCCTGGATTTCTGTTTTCTCCTTTTCGTCCGGATAAAGAAAAAATCTACTTGCCTGCTGATGAACTGTACTCCTTCCAATCTGATCAAGTCATCTCGGCCCATGGAAAGCACAGCGATGAGATTCAATCCAATCAGCAGCACCAGCCACCACATCTCCAAAATGGGAGTCCGTATTATACAATTCCAAACCCTTACCCCCCGATAACCACCGAACAGGATTTTCATCAGTTGGTTGTTAAATGCAGGGATGAAATTATTAGAGGCAATTTTGAAAAGATTGTGCCCTCTCGGACAAAGGCAATACCCCTGCCCGAACCACTTGACTTGGTCGATACGTTCTACCGATTGTGTGAACTCTACCCACATGCAATGGTTTCTGTTTTCAGCAGTCCACTAACCGGAACATGGGTAGGTGCTACTCCCGAAATATTGGTGAGTGTGACTAAAGACCAGCGCTTCCACACCGTTGCATTGGCTGGAACGCAGCCCTATAAAGATGGAACTGAACTTCGCTCCGTCACATGGAATCAGAAAGACATTGAAGAGCAGGCGCTGGTGGAGCGGTACGTCATCAGTTGTTTTAAGAAAATCCGACTTCGGGAATATAATGAACAAGGACCCAGGACCGCCATTGCTGGAAATGTCCTTCATTTAAAGACCGACTTTGACGTTGACATGGTGGCCACAAATTTTCCTCAACTGGGATCGATCATGCTGAAGCTTCTTCACCCCACATCTGCTGTCTGCGGCATGCCTTTGGAGGACAGTCTTCAATTTCTTAAAGATAACGAAGGCTATGATCGGGAATTTTATAGTGG
>JAYVRH010000574.1:0-4255 GCA_043776495.1 Cyclobacteriaceae bacterium | reverse complement strand
GCCGAACTCGGCAAAGAGGTTCGTATTCAGGATGTGTTTGCCGAAGGCGATTTTTTGGATGCCGTGGGTACCTCAAAAGGGCACGGTTTTCAAGGTGTAGTGAAGCGTTATGGCTTCGCTGGAGTGGGTGGCCAGACACATGGTCAGCACAACCGTCTCCGTGCACCGGGTTCAATGGGTAATGCCTCTTTTGCATCGCGAGTGATCAAAGGGAAGCGTTTACCTGGCCGTATGGGAACCGATCGAGTGAAAGTCACCAACCTGAAGGTGGTGAAAATCATGGCAGAGCACAATCTGATCCTGGTCAGCGGATCTGTTCCAGGCGCGAAAAACTCAACCATAATTCTGCAAAAGTGATGGACCTAGCAATTACAAAATATAGTGGTGAATCCACTGGCCGTAATTCCAATCTCTCTACAGAGGTTTTTGGTATTGAACCAAACGATCATGCAATCTGGTTGGATGTGAAAAGTCACCTGGCCAACATGCGTCAGGGTACCCACAAGTCTAAGCAGCGTAACGAGATTAGCGGCTCTTCCAAAAAGATCAAGAAACAAAAGGGAACTGGTGGTGCCCGTGCAGGGAATATCAAAAATCCTCAGTTCAAAGGTGGCGGTAGAGTGTTCGGTCCGGCACCCCGCGATTACTCCTTTAAGTTGAATAAGAAAGTGAAAGACCTGGCGCGCAAGTCAGCGCTCACATACAAAGCCAAAGGCAATTCTATCGTCGTTGTTGAAGATTTTAACTTCGAAGGCCCAAAGACGAAGCAATATGTATCTATGCTCAAGTCGCTTGGAGTGAGTGCTCAGAAGACCCTTCTTGTGATTCCTGAAAGCAATGCGAACATAGCCTACGCTGGCAGAAATATTCAAAATACCAAGATCATCACCGCCTCACAGATTAACACATATGATGTAGTCAATGCAGAAAAGTTGATTCTGGTAGAGAGCTCCGTTGGAAAAATTGACAACCTTTTAAATAAGTAGAACAATGAGTATCCTGAAGAGTCCGCTGGTTACTGAAAAGGTTTCTGCCCTTAATGAAAAAGGCAAGTACGGTTTCATTGTGGAGATCACGGCCAATAAGGTCGAAATCAAAAATGCAGTGGAAAAAATGTATGGCGTAAACGTAGAACGGGTAAATACAATCAGTGGCATGGGCAAGTTGAAAGTGCGCTCTACCAAAGCAGGTGTACTTTCCGGTCGTAAGCCAAACTACAAGAAAGCAATTGTGACTCTGGCAGAGGGTGAAGTGATAGACTTTTATAGCAACGTTTAATTAGGTAAGCGATGTCGTTGAAAAAATTAAGACCAGTAACACCAGGCACCAGACATAGGTTGGCGCCCGACTTTGATGACATTACCGAAAGTCGTCCGGAGAAGTCACTATTGACTTCTTTGAAAAAGACAGGTGGCCGCAATAGCAATGGTCGGATGACCATGCGATACATCGGTGGTGGTCACAAGCAAAAGATGAGAGATATCGACTTCAAGAGAGATAAGTTTGAAGTCCCTGCTGTTGTGAAGTCAATCGAGTACGACCCAACAAGGACTGCACGCGTAGCCAAATTGTATTACGCTGATGGTTTCAAATCATATATAATTGCTCCGCAAGGACTAAAGGTAGGGCAGCAAGTTATTTCTGGAGAAGGTGTGGCCCCTGAGGTTGGTAATACATTGCCACTTTCGAAAATCCCACTAGGTACCATTATTCACAACGTCGAGATTAAACCTGGAAAAGGGGCTTCTATTGCTCGTAGCGCCGGTTCTTTTGTCCAATTATTAGCTCGTGAAGGAGAATATGCAACACTTAAGATGCCTTCAGGTGAAATGCGTCATGTGTTGGTAAGATGTCTTGCTACGGTGGGTGCTGTTTCCAATCCTGATCATATGAATGAGTCGGTTGGTAAGGCTGGACGTACGCGTTGGAGAGGTGTTCGTCCGCGCACCCGTGCAGTGGCGATGAACCCGGTTGATCACCCGATGGGTGGTGGTGAAGGTAGGGCATCCGGTGGTCATCCAAGATCCCGCAAGGGCTTGCTCGCAAAAGGTAAGAAGACAAGGCACCCGAAGAAATATTCAGATCGTCTAATTGTCGTAAGGAGGAAAAAATAATGGGAAGGTCAATTAAAAAAGGTCCATACCTCGATGCCCGCCTCGCGAAGAAGGTCGGCACTATGGAGCAGTCAGGAAAAAAATCGGTGATCAAGACATGGTCCCGCAGAAGTACAATTACTCCTGACCTGATAGGATTCACTTTTGCGGTGCATAACGGCAATAAGTTTATCCCGGTGTATGTTACTGAGAATATGGTAGGCCATAAGTTGGGCGAGTTTGCACCCACCCGCACTTTCAAGGGCCATACTGGAAACAATAAATCAGAGCCCGCGGGAGCCAAATAATAGTTGATATCTCAATGGAAACTACAGAAAAGAAAGTAAAGGGATCCGTACAAAAGCGTGAGAAACTCAAGGCAGTGAAAGAAGCTGCCAAGAAGGGTCCCGCCGTGGCGTACCTCCATGATGTCCCTACCTCGCCACGCAAAATGCGCTTGGTGGCAGATCTTATCCGTGGTCAGCGGGTGTCTAAGGCGTTGAGTTTACTCAAATACGAAGCAAAACATCCCGCAGAGAAAATGGAGAAGCTGCTGATGTCTGCGATTTCAAACTGGGAGACAAAAAACAAAGAGGTGAAGTTAGAGGAAGCAGATTTGTTTGTGAAAGAAGTCCACGTGGGCGGCGGTCGTATGCTCAAGAGACTTCGTCCGGCACCACAAGGTCGTGCACACCGCGTGCGCAAGCGTTCGAATCATGTCACTTTGGTGGTGGATAGAATGCCTATAGAATTGAAGGAAACAAAAAAGGTTGAAAAAGAAACCAAGGAATAATGGGACAAAAAATTAATCCTGTCGGCTTCCGCCTCGGCATCGTTCGTGGTTGGGACTCTAACTGGTTCGGAGGAAAAACATTTTCTGATAAACTGGTAGAAGATCAGCGAATCAGAAAATACATTGACGCCCGCATCCAAAAAGGAGGTATCGCAAAGGTGGTGATCGAGCGTACCATTAAGCGCATTACCCTCACGATTCATACGGCGCGCCCTGGTGTGGTTATTGGAAAAGGAGGAACCGAAGTCGATAAGATTAAGGAAGAATTAAAGAAAATCACCGGTAAGGATGTTCAGATCAACATTTTTGAGATCAAACGTCCTGAATTGGATGCCAGGCTTGTAGGCGAGTCAATTGCTCAACAGCTTGAAGCCAGGATTTCATATCGCCGCGCGATGAAGCAATCCATCGCTTCGTCCATGCGCGTGGGAGCAGAAGGAATAAAGATAAAATTGTCCGGTCGTTTGGCAGGTGCCGACATGGCGAGGACTGAACAATATAAGGAAGGAAGGATTCCATTGCATACCCTCCGCGCTGACATTGACTACGCCATTTCAGAGGCACAAACAGTGTATGGTAAGATTGGTATTAAGGTGTGGATCTTTAAGGGAGAGATTTTTGGTAAGCGTGACTTGTCACCAAATATTGGCATTGTTTCTCAAGGCGAGAACAAAGGTCAGGGTGGTGGCCCTCGTAGAGGTGGTGATCGCAACGAGCGTGGCGATCGTAGAAGCGACAGCCGTGGAGGCGATCGCGGTGGTGATAGAAGAGGTGGTAGTGGCGGTGGAGCACGAGGCGGCGACAACAGGAGTGGTGGTGGCGGTGCTGCCAGAGGAGGAAGGAGATAATAATTCAAAATAGGTGATTAAATAGGTTTTCAGCGATGTTACAACCGAAGCGAACAAAATACAGGAAGTCACAAAAGGGCCGTGTCAAAGGAATGGCTACCCGTGGGCATACGATTGCCTTTGGATCTTTTGGTTTAAAAGCCGTTGAGATGGGCCTACTTACAGCACGTCAGCTTGAAGCAGCTCGTATCGCCGTGACGCGCGCCATGAAGCGCGAAGGTCAGGTATGGATCAGGGTATTTCCTGACAAGCCGATCACAAGAAAACCTGCAGAAGTTCGGATGGGAAAAGGTAAGGGTGCCCCTGAATATTGGGTGGCATGTGTTAAACCAGGTACCATTCTTTTTGAAGCAGGTGGAGTAACTCGTGCCCTTGCATTGGAGGCGTTGAGCCTGGCGGACGGAAAGCTTCCTATTAAGACAAGATTTGTAGTGAGTAGAGACTACGTAGAATAGAATAATGAGTATGAAGAATAACGAGATCAAAGACTTGACCTTGGACGAGTTGAAAGAAAAATTGGG
>JAYVRH010000573.1:0-4257 GCA_043776495.1 Cyclobacteriaceae bacterium | reverse complement strand
ACTTTGATTTATGATCATCCCAGCCATACTTCGATCCTAAGAGATTCTGTTCAGATGGCGCCACGTGTGGCACCAGCCGCTGCGAAGATGGCAAAGCCCGAGCCGCACAAGGGCAGTCGTAAAGAAAAAGACGAAGAAGAAACTCTTTCCTTCAATTTTCTTTACTACATGTTCCAAAAATTCAAGATGTCTGATCTGATTGATCAACAGTAGGTCTTGCTCACATTTAATCTTAGGTTTTCCAACCCGCATCAGGTTGGAATTTTTTTTGAGTGAAGGTCAATTCAACAATGAGCCTTTGAGCCTTAGCAACTCTGTCTCAGAGACTTTCGCAAGATATCTGGCAGCGATGAGGCGGTTATAGGCGTCCGCCAGGCTTTGCTGGGCAGTACGCAATTCTATGAAAGTGGTAATGCCCCGCTTGAATCCTTCGAAGGCAATGGTCACATTTTCTTTTGCAAGCAGGATATTTTCTTCTTCAATCAGCAACGCTTTTTTTGCGTTGTCATAATTAACAAAGGCATTTCGGACCCCCACCAGGGCCAGCGCCAGTTGTTGATCATATATAAGTTTTTGTCGCTCCAGGTTTATTTTGGCCTGCCCCACAAGGCGGTTCACATTCATACCGTTCATGATGGGAATGGAGACTGTAGCACCATAATTGTATCCCTGATTTTGGATAAATTTTTGTGTAACGCCCGGTGTCACCTCCACTTGATTTTCGATTCGGTTAAGAATGTTATAGTTGGAAACAAAATTGACAATGGGAGACCGGCTCGCTCTATTTTCCTTAACAATTTGCGAGGAAATCTCGATATTCTTTTTTTGAACAGCCAACTGCCGATTGGTGTTTTCGATATCTGCCGCAATCAGCTCGAAGGTCAAGTCCTTGTTGATGGGTATTGTATCGCTGATGTCATAGGAATCGGGGAGTCCCATTCCTAACAATCCATTCAATTGATCTTTCAATTGCTGTATTAGCGTCTCCTGCTGCAGTTTAGTAGTCCGGAAAGCGTTTAAATCTACTTTCGCTTGCAGCAATTCCGGCTTACCACCGGTGCCTACCTGTAATTTTCTTTCCGCCAATTTTACACGTTCTTCACTGACTGACATTTGTTCCAGAACGGCTTTGAGTTGTTGCTTTTGTCTAACAATGTTGTAATACGTTATCATAACGCTCGCTGCGGTGTTCATCATTTGATTCCGCACGCTCAGTTCTCCAAGTTCCGCTAGTTCAACGATGCGTTTGCGGGTAGCAAACATTTTGGTACCATCAAAGAGTGTCCATACTAACTGCACCCCAGCATTTGTGTTGGTTGTTTGCGCCGTAGAGAAAACCCTTTCCTGATCTTGAAAGTTTATGTTGCGTGAATTATTGGTGATTCGAAGATAACTGCCTGTTGAGTTGATGAATGGGAGGAATGCGCCGAACTTATATCGGTTGTCATTATACGCTGATGTTGCCGTGTTTTGGAAGAGTCTTATATCATAGTTCTTTTGAACAGCCATTGCAACGGCTTCCTCCGCGGAAACCTTTTCCTGTCCCAGCAATGATTGAAAAATGAATGAAAAGAGAGTAATCAGGAGTACTTTATGCTTCATATACAAGTTCCTTGTGAGGTTCAGGCTTGTCACCCGTTCCAAAATCTACGTGTTTTCTTTTTCTTGACAAGAATGAATACATGGCGGGAATTACAAAAAGAGTGAGGATGAGTGAGAAGAGCACCCCACCCACAATTACGATCCCCAAGGGTATCCGGCTGGTAGCTGCATCTCCCAACGAAAGTGCTATTGGCAATGAGCCCAGTGCCATCGCGAGACTCGTCATCAGAATAGGCCTCAAGCGTAACCTTGAAGCTACTAGCACCGCCTGGATCTTGTTGAGCCCTTCTTCTCTCTTTTTATTAGCAAACTCAACGATCAAAATTCCATTCTTGGTAACAAGCCCAATCAACATGATCATTCCAATCTGTGAAAAGATGTTGATCGTTTGATGAAATATGGAGAGCGACATAAAGGCTCCGCAAATGGCCAACGGCACAGTAAACATGATGATGAGCGGATCAGAGAAGCTCTCAAATTGGGCGGCAAGAATAAGATAGATCAGGATCAAAGCAAGGATAAAGGCGAAGGACGTGTTGCTGGAGCTTTCAGCGAAGTCGCGTGAAGTTCCCGTCAATGAAGTCGTAAAGGTATCGTTCAGCAGCTTCGCTTTGATTTCCTCCATGACTTTGATGCCATCACCAATGGTTTTTCCGGGTGCCAAACCTGCAGAAACGGTGGCAGATTTATAGCGGTTAAAGTGATAGAGGGTGGGAGGTGTAGTAGATTCTTCCACAGTCACGACGTTATCGATGGACACCAGCTCCCCCGAGTTTGTACGGACGTAAAGCTTCTTCAAATCATCAGGATCATCCCGGTTGAGCCGTGCCACCTGACCCATCACCTGGTACTGTTTGCCCTCTTTGGTAAAATATCCAAAACGCAAATTGCTGTAGGCCAACTGGAGCGTTTGAGAAATCGACTGAACGCTGATTCCCAATTGAGTTGCTTTGAGTCTGTTGATTTTAACTTTTAACTCCGGTTTATTGAATTTCAGATCGACATCCACACCCAGCAACACCGGATTGTTGTTGGCAGCTTCAAGAAATTTAGGAAGTACAGATCTTAACTTCTCAAAGTCATTGTTCTGAATGACGAACTGTACCGGCAATCCACCCCGCCGGTTTACTGCAATGGTCTGCTCCTGGATGGCAAAGGCACGGCCATCCTGAAACCTGCTCATATTGCGATTCACCATATCCACCACCTGCTGCTGACTCTTGTTTCTATCTTTCGGATCGACCAGTGATACGCGCACCATTCCCGTGTTGGCTGAACCGGATCCCATGAAATTGGGAGCTGTCATCGACATCACCGTCTTGTATTCTTTCACAGAATCCATGACAAACTGAGCGACCTTATTCACATACTTGTCCATATGATCGAAGGAAGTGCCTTCCGGGGCCGAAAGTTGCAAGCGAAATTGATTTCGATCCTCCAGGGGTGCCAGTTCTGACTGGAGGTTACTTCCGATGAGATAGGCTCCGCCGATACAAGCGATGATGATGAAGAATGCCATCACGCGTACCTTCATGAATGCGCTGAGCCACTTGCCATAGATATTTTCCATTCCGATAAAAAATGGTTCTGTGAAATGATAAAAGCGCGAGTGACCGGCCTTTTCGCGTGTAAGCAATACACTCAATACAGGCGTGAGCGTGAGCGAAACAAATGCGGAAACCAACACAGCGCCTGCCACCACGATTCCAAACTCACGGAATAACCTGCCGACAAATCCTTCCAGGAAGACGATGGGTAAGAAAACAACGGCCAATGTGATGGAGGTTGAAATCACCGCGAAGAATATTTCGCGAGATCCTTCCCTAGCTGCCTTGTATTTATTCATTCCTGCCTCTAGCTTCTTATAAATATTTTCAGTGACCACGATACCGTCATCCACGACGAGGCCCGTCGCCAAAACAATCCCTAGCATGGTGAGTACATTGATCGAGAAGCCCAGCAGGTACATGATGAAGAAAGTTGCTGTCAACGAGACAGGAATGTCGATCAAAGGGCGAACAGCAATCAGGAAATCCCGGAAGAAAAGATAAATGATTAACACCACGAGCAGGATGGAAATCACAAGCGTTTCCTGTACTTCTGAAATGGACCGCTTGATAAAGAAGGTTTGGTCCATGAGAATATTGAGTTTGATATCCTCCGGCACTTCTTTTTTGATCTGGTCGTATCGCTTATAGAATTCGTTGGAGATGGCTACATAATTTGATCCAGGGAGCGGTGCGATGGCCAGCCCCACCATGGCGATTCGGCTCTCACGCATGATCGACTCTTCATTTTCGGGACCTAGCATGGCCTGGCCAATGTCTTTGAGGCGAATATCACCTACCGCATTCGAAAGGATGATTACGTCATTAAATTCCTCCTCGGTATAGAGGCGACCAAACGTACGGACCGTTAACTCGGTGGCATCTCCGGAGATTTTACCTGAGGGGAGTTCAATATTCTCCCTGTTTAATGCCGCTTGCACGTCCAGGGCTGTGAGGTTGTAGGCACTGAGTTTAGCAGGGTCGATCCAGATACGCATGGCATATTTTCGTTCACCCCACACCTGGATCCCGCTGACTCCCGGGATGGTCTGCATCCGCTCAACCAGAACATTGTTGGCATATTCCGTAAGCTGGAGGTGATTGCGCA
>JAYVRH010000572.1:0-4261 GCA_043776495.1 Cyclobacteriaceae bacterium | reverse complement strand
CAGAAATTACTGGAGCAGAGAAGAACAAACTATTTCCTACCAACATTGCCATGGTCGTGAATGACTTTCTTGTGGAACACTTTCCCGATATCACTGACTATTCTTTCACGGCCAACATTGAACAGGAGTTTGATGAAATTGCCAATGGTAAGGTTCAATGGCAGAAGATGATTGAGCAGTTTTACCGACCCTTCCATAAGATTGTTACTAAGACAGAACTTGTTGAGCGCTCTTCGGTGCAAAATAAAAACCGGGAATTGGGGATCGATCCAAAATCAGGAAAGAAGGTTTATGTGAAGTTGGGTCGCTTCGGAGCGTACGCACAAATTGGAGAAAACGTTGAAGAAGGCAGTACCGAGAAACCAAAGTTCGCCGGACTGCGACCGGGACAGTTTATCGAAAGCATCACCCTTGAAGAGGCATTGGAGGTGATGAAGATGCCGCGTGACCTTGGTGCGTTTGAAGAGAAGCCCGTCGTGGCCAACATTGGAAGGTTTGGTCCCTATGTATTACACGACAAGAAATTTGTCTCCATCCCAAAGGAGGAAGATCCTTATACGATTACACCGGAGCGAGCAGTGGAATTGATTCAGGCCAAGCGCGAAGCGGATGCGAATAAACTAATCAAAGGGTTTCCTGAAAATCCGGACATACAGATTCTGAATGGAAGGTTTGGACCCTACATCAAAGCGGGAACGAAGAATGTTAAGATTCCAAAAGGAAGAGTACCCGTTGAACTTACGCTGGAAGAGTGTGTGGAGCTTGCAGCCAATGCTCCGGAGAAGAAAGGTCGATTCGGAAGGTTCGGGGCGAAGAAGAAGGAGGAACCTGTTGTGGCTAAAAAGGCGGTGAAGAAGGCAAGGGTGGTGAAGAAGAAGAGTGAATAGGGAATTTTGTATTTTTGGGCATGTATCGAATAAAGGACTACATAAATATTGATAAGGAAATCTTATCAGGTATTCCTGTCTTCAGGGGGACAAGGGTTCCAATCCAAACACTATTTGACCATTTAGAAAAGGGCATTCCGTTGGATGAATTCCTGGACGACTTCCCAAGTGTCATGAAAGAACAGGCAATAGCAGTCATTGAAATTGCAAGCAAACTGTTGACTTCCAAGAATATTGAGCAAATCTATGAAACTGCTGCTTGATGAGAATCTCCCTAAAAGAATCAAACAAGAATTAAGAGAACACGAAATTTACACGGCCGCTCACAAGGGGTGGACCGGTATTTCCAATGGCAAATTACTGGCGCTCTTAACGGAGAATAAATTTGATGCATTGCTGACCTTCGATAAAAATCTTCAGTATCAGCAAAATCTTTCTAAGTATTCCATTACCGTGATTGTGTTAATGGCATCCGATAATAGTTATCTGACACTCAAGAATCTCATTCCAAAAATAAAAAAATTATTGAATGACGGTCTGGAGATTGGATCGGTTGAAATAAAAGAATAGGGCGCCAGTCGGTCAAATAGGACTTACGTTCCCTGCTTGATTTGGTTTCAGGTGGTAAGGAAAAGCAGGATCAGAGAATCGAGTTGGTAAAGAATCCCTTCTGTGAGAGCGGTAAAGTAAAGAAGGAGAACGAAAGGCTTAACAAATTATGTTATCTGACAGACAGTTTGGAGGGCAGATGATCAATAGAAAACAGTGAGCCTCTCTCTGGCCCACTGTTATTAATTCAGACGTTTGCAATAAAAGGTGACTTCTTGATATAGCTATCTTCAGACAATTGGTCAATAACAAAGGTTGCAATATCATGAGCACTTATTTTGCTCCCTAAGCAATCTTTCAAACTAACAAGTATCTCACCACTGATATCTGTGAATTCAATTAAGGGAACTCTGACCAAAGTCCAGTTTACCTTGCTGGCGGACAATATCGAGTAGGTCTTTTGTCGATCTGCCTGAATCTCCGGAAAATTTGTTTTCATCCAATTGGTTGCAGCCGTTGTTTCGGGGCTTTTTTTATCGAAAGGAGTATCGACATTTATTCCGGCCACCAAAATGTAACGTTGGATTCCGTATTGGGCCATTGCTTTCAATACATTTATCGTCGCTTGACTGGCCACGAGCGGTTCATCTTTGCGTTGACCTACCGTGCTGATAATCGCCTGGCAACCTTCAGCCAGTGAGCGAATGGCCTCCTCATCAAGTGCATCGCCCTTTACGATTTCGATCAACGGACTTTCGAGTTGAAAATTTTCCAGACTTCTGAGAAGAAGTTTTATTCCAAATCCCAGACTTAGTAATTGGGTAACGATAAATCTCCCGGTTCTACCGCCGCCGCCCAATACGGCAATTTTTATTTTAGTTTTCATTTTTTTCTTTATAGAATTTGAAATAATTGTTTTCCCCATGTGTAACTAATAGAAAACATGAGGGCTACAAAAGCCGGTTGGCTTTGGAAAAGGAACCTTAATATTTTATAAAGAGATTTTTATGATTCGAAGGTATTGGATTTTCAACAAATTCCAGGAGTAAAAAATGAATGATCATCGCAGAAACAATGAAAAATCCAGCGGGTTCATAATTTTGAAACGCGTTCCTTTCTAACATAACCTCGCCGATACGGAGCTAAACCTTGCTACTGGTATGGGGTATTTTGCCCAATCATTTCAAACCATTTGGAAATTCTTAAATTTGATTACACTCCCCATAAAGCGAAAGATTTATGCCCCTCTTCATGGATTTTCACAAGTTTGATCATATAACTATTGAGGACGTGGTAAAATGCCACCTGGCCGATCAATCCGTTCAGGACAAGTATGGTGTAAAATACCTCCAGTTCTGGGTAAACCAGGAAGCAGGAACAGTTTTCTGTTTAACCGAGGGTCCCGATAAGGAAAGTTGTCAAGCGGTTCATCAGGAGGCTCACGGCAATATTGCGTGTGCATTGGTTGAGGTGGAACGGGGCCATTTTGACATGCTTATGGGTGAGGGGCGTAAGGAAAACCATGGTATGGTGCAACAGGAAGACGGTTCTTTAGATCTTGGCTACCGATTTATTTTAGTAGTCTCCATTCGCGGTATAGCGAAAATAGCCGGTTCAAAAGATCATCATACGAAACGTACCCCCGATAGAGCAAGGAAGTTGGTTGCTCAAAACATTTCAGCGTTCAAAGGCCGGGAGGTGAAGTGGCCGGCCGATAACAACCTGATTGGTGTTTTCAACGATTCATCTGCGGCCGTTCGTTGTGCGCTTCAAATCCAACATACCTTGATTCTGCCAAAAGATTCCGAACCTGATATTACGTTTAAAATAGGAATTGGCGCGGGTCAACCGGTAACAAAAGATGGAGAATTCTTCACCAACGCCATCAGGCTTGCGACCGAGTTAAACAACATTGCTCAGGAAAACCAAATCCTGATTTCTTCATTAGTGAAAAAACTTTGTGAGGATGAAATCCTGGTTCAGAAAAATAAATCTTTTTTAAAAGTCCTCGAAGAACCGGATGAGGGTTTTGTATCAAGCCTCTTGAAAATAACTGATACAAAGTTGGGTGACGATGGATTTACAATTGAAAGCCTGAGCCACGATATTGGTATTAGCCGCCCTCAGCTTTATCGAAAAATAACTTCTCTCACTGGCCGATCGCCCAACGATTTAATGCGCGACCTTCGAATGGACAAGGCGTTTAATTTGCTTATGCGCAAGTCTGGCAATATTTCTGAAGTAGCGTTGGAAGTAGGTTACAACAATGCTTCTTATTTTGCCAAATGCTTTTCTGAAAAATTCGGATGCACACCCTCTGAGTTCGTTGAAGCGTCAAAAGGCTAGAAGAACTCGATTTGAGCAATTATTGTCATTCTTTGAACAGTAATTGATAGACTCCCGTCTTTCCTGTTCACATATTTGACTTAAGAAACAAAATCAAATGAATAACCGATTCATTCATTGATACTCATTATTACTCATTATTACTCATTATTACTAAAACCCACATTCATGGAAACAACAGAAGAAACAATCTTAAACTTGCTTCATGTCACGGATTCAGTCCTTCAAAATTTTAAAGCAGGTATTCGTGGTCCGATCATAGCGAGAGGTGATCAAAGCTATGATGTTGAACGAAAAGTGTACAACGGCATGATTGATCGACATCCGGCCCTGATTGTTAAATGCCGGGATGTGGCAGATGTTATTGCATGCGTGAATTTTGGAAGGGAAAATAGAATCCTGACTGCCATCCGCAGCGGTGGCCACAACGCAGGGGGTTTGGGCTTGTGCGATGATGGGTTGGTGATTGACCTTTCGTT
>JAYVRH010000571.1:0-4281 GCA_043776495.1 Cyclobacteriaceae bacterium | reverse complement strand
TACATTAATCTTTTCAAAATGGAGATCAAAGAAAAATTCAGACCCTTCGTAGCCCCTGAACTGAACATGGCAGAGTTTACTGTCAAGTCAATATTGCTAGGAGCTTTTTTTGGAATCGTATTTGGTTCCTCCACGGTCTATCTGGCGTTGCGGGCAGGGTTGACGGTAACAGCCTCTATTCCCATAGCCGTGATTGCAATCACTTTGGGGCGAAAGCTTTTTAAGACGACCATTCTTGAAAATAATATTATTCAGACCACGGGGTCAGCGGGCGAGTCCATTGCAGCAGGTGTGGCATTTACACTACCTGGCTTCTTGTTTCTCTCGACTGGTGAAGACGGGGTAAGTGTGGGCGGAGCGTATTTCAATTACATCACAATTCTTGTGTTGGCTGCCTTTGGCGGTATGCTAGGCACCACCATGATGATCCCGCTCAGAAGATCTTTAATCGTGAAAGAGCATGAAAATCTTCCTTATCCTGAAGGAACAGCCTGTGCATCGGTTTTACAGGCTGGTGAAAAAGGAGGTGTGTTTGCGCAGACTGCTTTTGCGGGGATGGGCATTGCACTGGGTTATGCCATGTTGCAGAAGGTATTTCATGTCATTGCAGAGACTCCGGCTTTTGTGACGAAGCAAGCCAATAAATTCTGGCCATCGGCTACCATCAATGGTGAGATTACACCGGAATATCTCGGAGTTGGCTACATCATCGGGCCGAAAATTTCAGGTGTTCTTGTAGCGGGTTCGGTACTCGTTTGGTGGGCTATGATTCCATTGCTGGCTACCCTTGTAAACCCTGAATTAATTGCAACCCAATTGATGAAACTGGGCTATCTGACAGACATGGCAACGGCTGGAGGCAAAGGGGGATGGGACCCCGCGGCAAAATCATTTGCCAATCCCGCATCAGCAATCTATTTCGCCTACATCCGGCAGATTGGAGCGGGTGCTGTGGCGGCGGGAGGATTTATCACTTTAATGAAGACAATGCCCACCATCATTGGTTCGTTCCGCGACAGCATTTCATCGTTAAAAGAGAAGGGGGAGACCGGTATTTTAAGAACGGATCGGGATCTATCGTTTAAGGTTGTGATTATTGGAAGCCTTGCATTGGTTTTAATTGTGATGATTTTACCGCATCAATTCATTCCTGGAGATGGGCTTATCCAAAAGCTCTTCATAGGAATATTGATGATAGTCTTTGGTTTCTTTTTTGTGACTGTCGCCAGCAGAATTGTCGGCCTTGTGGGAACCAGCAATAGCCCGATCTCAGGAATGACCATTGCAACATTGATGGGTACTTGTTTGATTTTTACGTCTATTGGATGGACTGGTAAAATGTATGAGCCCTTAGCCCTTATTGTGGGTAGTATGATTTGTATTGCTGCCGCAAACGCTGGCGGAACTTCGCAGGATTTAAAGACAGGATTCCTGATCGGTGCTACACCCAAATATCAGCAAATTTCTCTCTTCATTGGAGCCATCGTTTCTTCCGTAGCGATCGGATTGATAGTTCAAGTGCTTGATACGCCCACGCCTGAGATGTTAGCCCAAAATATCCATCACGCCATCGGCAGTGAAAAATTTCCGGCACCCCAGGCTACCCTGATGGCAACACTGACAAAAGGTATCCTTTCATTTAACCTTGATTGGCAATATATTATTGTAGGAATCTTTATTGCTGTTACTCTTGAGTTGTGTGGCATTAAAGCGCTTGCCTTTGCAATAGGGCTATATCTTCCACTGTCAACCACATTGCCCATATTTGTTGGCGGTGCGGTGAAAGGATTTATTGACTGGAGAAAGAGTGTTCAGAAGAAAGTGGAAGAAGAATCTGAATTGAGTCGCGGAAACCTTTTTGCAACAGGACTTGTGGCGGGAGGGGCAATCTTTGGCGTCTTGGTGGCTGTATTAAATGTATTTTTCTCATATGCCATGCAGCGATTCAATTTTGAGCATGTGCTGTCTGGAATGTTGGGGGTAGGAGGCTATTTTATGATGGGCACGATGTTCTTCATAGGAATGATGTTGCTTCTGTATCGGTCTGCCACTAAAGGTTGAAATCAGAGTACCTGGCTTTTCCCCTCATGAAGACGATTGAAGCCTTTCATCATTAAAGTTAAAAATGTTTGACATCCTCACACAGTGAGTCAGGATATATTTGATTTGAAAGGATAGCTGATCAGGTGGGAACGCTGGTCGACATTTGCAATGTCGACCGAATCGAAGGGAGATCTAAATCCTAAGACTGGATTTTCGACCCCTCTCAATATACATGGAGGAGCATTCCTGTTTAAAAAAATCATCAGGAAAACCTGATTTCTTTCTCTTTCTCCCTTCTCTATCTTCATCACATGGATTCTAATAGTCCGTTATTAACAAGACCCGAATGAAGGACTTGATTTTGTGCATTTGTTGATCATTTATAAAACTCTCCATTTTTTATCTCATCTCTTATGTTGAAAGATCGACTTGCAAATTATCAAAAAATTGAGTCAATGCGTGGCTCAAAACTTATGATCTATATTACAGGGGATAGGCAGAATGCTGAAACAAATATAGCGGCTGACAGTCTTCCTCCGTTCGTTAACCATCTGGATCAACTTGGTGATGTAAACAAGATTTCTCTTCTACTCTATTCGAACGGTGGAAGTACGCTGGCGGGTTGGAGTCTTGTGAATCTTATCCGAAGTTTCTGCAAAGACTTTGAGGTAATTGTTCCATTTCGTTGCCAAAGTACTGCGACCTTGATCTGTCTTGGCTCTAACCGAATTGTTATGACCAAGCAGGCAACATTAGGTCCTATTGATCCAAGCACCAATGGATTAATGAACCCGCAAGTAGTCTTAAATGGCCAAAATGTCCGCGTTCCAGTGAGTGTCGAACATGTGAACGGTTATATAGAAATGGCTAAGAACGATATGGGCATAGTGGCACCAGATCAACTGAAGGAAATCTATTTGAAACTGACTGATCAAATTCATCCTTTGTCGTTGGGTGATGTCTACAAGTCCAAGTCTCAAATTAAAATGTTGGCTGAGAAGTTGCTGAAATATCATAAGATAGAACCTGCCAACATACCAAAGGTCATAAACTTTCTTTGCTCACAATCTGGAAGCCATGATTACACTATTTACAGGAAAGAGGCAAAGGAAGAATTGGGTCTAGAAATAGAAACGCCGACGCAGGAGTTGTATGATGTCATTAAAGCAGTGCATCAAGATTTTGAGGCTGAAATGGAACTTAGGACCCCCTTCAATGTCAATGTGTCCTTCTGGCAACCAAAAATTCCTATCCTTATTCCCTAAGACGAGTACTGATAGAGAGCGTGTCAGGCGGTTGTGATGTCTTCTTGAGTGAGGGAGAATTAAAGAAGACTGCGCTTCCAAATGGCCAGGTTGCCATTCAGGACAACAGGTCATTTGAGGGTTGGAAACATGAAAAATTGAGTTAATTTTAGACCCAATATGATGAGCGCACTTAACTATAACGATGTGAGTTCAAATCCCTATCATTTGAATCAAAACAGTAGCGCAATCGAGTATTCCTCGAATGAATCAGCTGGTGATGGATGTTTAGAATTAGACATTCTTTCAAAGTTTATTCTTATTAAGGATGATCATATTAAGGTCAACCCTCAAATATTACAGGAATACGTTATTGTAAGTGACTCCGTTTTAAATTGAATAGGATTTCTCCTATTCAACCTCTTTCATTTTACAATCTTCTTCAAGAGAGAAAACATATCCAGATAAGCAGTTAATTGGAACGCTCATTTGAGGTTAAGGGAAAATAATGTCACAAATTACCCCATTAGCTGAGGACCATCTGGAGCACGTGTTATGTGCATGAATCCTATGGACGGGCAGGTCTACTGCCGGGAAAAAACATAGACTGCCGTTCCCTTGTTAGGAAAATAATGACATTCTCACGCCGTAAACCAAACCTTGAAAACCTTCAGGGTGTTTGTCTCTTCTTCGTTTACTCGCCCATTGGCATTGATGATATCAAAGAGGGCGGCATAGATCTCTTTTTTTTTGATCGGATCGATGTCGGAAAACTTAGGTAAGCTGAGTTTAAGTAGTTCTTCGGCCCGGGTATATCCTAATTTTCCATATCTCAACTCCATTTCTACCAACTTTTCATTCAGTAGGGCATAGCCTGGGAATAATTCTCTCATGCGTTCAAGGATCGTGTCTTTTTCATTGGGGTGCAGTGAGCCATCCACGTGCCCCATGTGCAGAAGAAGGAACAAAGTAAAATCCTCAAAGTTTTCTAATT
>JAYVRH010000570.1:0-4283 GCA_043776495.1 Cyclobacteriaceae bacterium | reverse complement strand
TGATGCTTCGAGTTTAATCATTTACCGATTTGCGATTGCCTCGATCCTGACAGGAATGTTTTCATTTGGGTATGCTTCTGGTCAGTTCGTCCTTGTCTCAATTGCGGGCATCATCATTGGATTGGCGATTGCCAACATTCTCTATGTCGTGCATCGGTATGTGCCCACTACCCCGAGCGTTGATACAGCCATTACGTTAATTTCTCCATATTTATGCTACCTGGCTGCGGAATATTACCATTTCTCCGGCGTGCTGTCTGTGGTGAGTGCCGGCCTCTTTCTTTCCTGGCGTTCAGACGAAATTTTTAATTACCAATCAAGATTACAGGCTTCCAATGTCTGGGAGGCGCTTATCTTCATTTTAAACGGAATGGTTTTCATTCTTATCGGACTGCAGTTGCCTGTCATCATTAAGGATCTTGATGGCTTTACGCTTGCGCAGGCGACTGGTTTTGGTATGGCCATCAGCTTGCTCGTGGTAGTGGTTCGAATGATTTGGATTTTTCCAGCGGCCTACTCTCCCGCACTGGAAGGCGGTGGTGCTGGCAGGCTGGAGCGGTATGCGTGGAGTGGTTTCGTTGGCTGCAGCTCTTGCCTTGCCGTTGACCATGACGAATGGAACGGCCTTTCCTTTTCGAAATACGATCTTGTTCATCACCTTCTGTGTCATTCTTATGACATTGGTGGTGCAAGGCCTCACACTCCCCATGTTGATAAAATTCTTTAAGATTCCTGACCCCGATAACCTGGAAGAGGAAGAGAAAAAGCTGCGGATGTACCTCTCCTACTCCGCCATTGAATTTATCGAATCAAATTATGCACAGGAAGATGCTACACGCGATGCGTTACACCATATCAAAACGAAATTTGAAAAACGAATTGATCAAATTCAACGACGCATGGTCGCGGCGGATCTATCGCATCACTCCGAAGATATTTTTCGAGAGTTCAACAAGCTACAGTTGCACATGATTGATTTTGAGCGAAAAGAGCTCAAAACAATGCGGCGAAAGAATCAAAGCAGCGAAGAAGTCCTGCGCAAACTGGAATATGAACTCGACCTGGAGGAAGCTGCCCTGAGGAACTTTGGATAATAGTTAGGCGGAAAGTGGTAATCTATTTCTTATAAAGGGCATTCCCGGCAGCCTCGAATTTGTCTCCCGCTTTCCAAAAAGGCTTGTTAGGATCATTGGCGATTAAGTGATTTGCATAAACGAATGCGCGATAATATTTAACGAGATAATCAAAATCCAGGGTAGCCACTTCATCCGCGGGCTTGTGATAATACTTTTGAATTTCCTCATCAAAAGACTTTATACCAGTAGAAAAATCAATGGCCGGTACGCCTTTCTTCGCGAAATTGTAATTGTCTGAACGTTCATATAAATTCTGCTCCGGAACAGGATCTTTACCTGCTGCAAGGCCGAAGGCTGCGCAGGCTTTCGCAATATTCGATTCCGCGCTGGTCCGTTCAAGTCCAATGACGGTAGCGACTGTTTTATCATTATATCCTGCACCATCGCAATCAAAGTCAAACACTGTTTGCCAGAGGGGCACGAGCGGATGATCTGCATACCATTCGCTGCCCAACAAACCTTTTTCTTCGGCTGTCAAGGCCATAAAAATAATGGAGCGTTTAGGTGGAAATTTTGTAAAATAACTAGCAGCGGTCAACATGCCGACTGTACCAAGGGCATTATCGCGAGCACCGTTATAGATTGAGTCCTGATCTACCTTCGCCCCAACACCAACATGATCATAATGTGCAGAGATGACAATATGCTCATTTTTTAAGATCGGGTCAGTCCCCTCAATTTTTCCGATCACATTTTTCGAGGGTAAGGCTATTTTTGATCCTCCTTGGATTGAAAGTGTTGCCATGCCCGTATTTCTCTCCTTCAATTCTGCCAAGCCAATGCCACCCGATGCGCTCATCCAAATATGCAGCACCTCCTTCGCGTCTGATTGGATTGAAATTCTCGAATTCCTACCATAATAGTTGACCACCTGAAGCCAGAATGGTGGAGGAGTCTGAAAAAATTCTATAAGCCCGGCTGCACCCAACGCCTTGACTCTCTCCAGTTTCTCATTTGAGGCTACAAAAATCTGACGACCCTGAGAATCTTTTGATCCAACAATGGAGACAACCATCTTGCCCTTTAAATCGGCAGTCAACTCCTCTGCGGAACCGTAACCCACGTAGACACATTCTCCACTCCATTCACTTCCACCCTCCAGGATGATGAACTGATCTTTAAATCTGAATACATCCTCTTTAAACTTCAATTCAGCCGTTACCACACCCGCAGACTTTATTAAATCTACCGCTTGAAAATAATGATCAGCGCCAGGAAGTACTTGTAAGCCAAGCTGTTGAAACCGGGAGGCAATATAGTTGGCGGCAATCTCAAGCTCTGGGGAACCGGTGTCGCGACCGCGCATCGCATCGGCTGCCAGAAATGTAAGGGGCGCTTCCACTTCATTTCTTGTCACCAGCTTTTCAATTTCAGCGACTGGCTTTTTTTGAGAAAAAGACTGTATTGCGATTGCCGAGAGTGCAATGATCAAAGAGATATTCTTCATTTTTCCTTGAATTTGGAAAGCGAAGCTAATCTTCTTTATCAAAAAGAAAAAAATATCATCTCAGGCTGTGGTGGTTGGATAGAGTATCTTTTCTGGCAGAGCGAAGCAATCCAAAAAAAATGGGACTGCTCAACGCAGCCCCATTTACCAATTAGGCAAAAAATATTTTCTAGAACTTATAAATCATTGCCATGCCCAATGTAGCCTGGCTGTTCTTTGTGTATTCACCGTTGGCGTCCATGAACTGTTGAGATTTCTCGTTTGCTGCTCCGTCCAACTTGTTCCAAATATCCATTCTTAGCTCAGGCTTCAATAACAAGTGACCGTCGGCAAGCGTGAACGTTCCGGTAAGGGTGTAAGTATCCGCTGTAGCCCCAACGGCCTGCCCGGTGTAGTCGACGTTTCGCAATCCCCTGGCGCCTGAACTATTGTCAAAACGTTCACCCCTAAAACCAAGGCTAAAGCCATCGTTAAATGCATATATGAAATAAAGGTTAGCACCACCCCATGTTATTGTTTTGGCTACATCGCCATCGGCAGGGGAAAAAGTACCTGGCGATCCCAGATTTCCGTATTGTTTTCCCATCATGAACCAATAACCGATGTAAAGCTTTTTTGAAAGCTGGTATCCGCCATTCAGATCATAAACGGTGAAGTTCCCATTGGGCGTTCTGCCTAGAGAATCAGCATTTGCCTCATTGGAATTGATGTAGTTGAAATAAACACTCAGGCCTTCTACCGGAGTCAAAGACAACTGTCCGATTAAACCCTTTGCCCGGTTATTATCATGGACATAATCAAATCCATTCACTCCACCCAACATCAAAGACACTTTGTCGCTAAATACATAGGTAGCTTTCACTCCTGTATGATAGACAGGGATCCCGCTATTGAAAGTATGGTTGATGGAGTAGAAAAAATTAAGGGGTGCATCAATATACTCATATCCAATATGGGTACCGAATTGCCCAGCAATAAATGATAGTTTCTCGGTCGCGTTATATTTGAAATAAGCTTGCTTGATCATGACAGACGACGTCACATCGTTACCAATTTTATAACCGTACGCCGGACCTGTAACTCCCACGTTACCATAATTACCATACTGTGCACTGGGTCCAAAGGCCAAATCTGCCACCGCCTCTGATTTACTGTTTGTATACTTGAATACAGTTTGTACCATACCCAACTGAAACTGATCAACCCGACGGTCAAAACCTCTGCCTACTCCTGATTGACCCATATTATCCCGTGAAGCAGGGTTATTGAAATTGGTGAAGTAATAGGAGTCCAGATAGCCCGAAACCGAAAGCTTTCCATCCTCCACCGCCTTTTCTTCATCAGCGGTGGCAGGCACTTGAGCCTTTGCTTCATCAGCGATGATCGCCTCATCTTTTTTGTTGACGACAGGCTTGAGATCATTTGAAGCCAACTGAAGTTCTGACTGCGCCCTTGACTCAAGGCCGCTGATCAAGAATAAAGTCGATGCGATCGACAAAATAGTTAGTCTAAATTTTTTCATAATTTTGAATTGTGTTTTTTTAAACATTAAGCTAAGGCTATCCCTTTGGGGTATTTCACACCCCTCGGGATGCTTTAGTATGTAGGTCATCACTAAAGTCTTTTATGACGCCTTTACAAAATCATAAGAGACGTTTTCACCATGTTGTGCAAAGTCAGAGCCCACTTCCTTTTCTCTC
>JAYVRH010000569.1:0-4305 GCA_043776495.1 Cyclobacteriaceae bacterium | reverse complement strand
TAAAGCAATGGCCATCCAAGCTTTTTAAAAATTATCTATTATGAATCATCGACTTTATTTTTCATCATTGATTTCGAAGTTCGCGATACCCGAGACTGGACCGCGAACACATCACCTTTGATATAGATTAAACACTTTTTACCATAGATTCATTCTTGCATTTCTTTAAAATCAAATCCAACTCCCTATGTCAACCAACAGAAGACTTTTTCTAAAGCAAATCGGACTTGCCACCATCGGCGCTGGCTTCCTGACATCACAAGCTCAGGATCTTTATGCGGCGCCTTATGCAAAATTTACTTTACCGAGGAGTACGCCAGAGGATCAGGGCATAAGTTCATCCGGCATCTTGAGTTTTCTGGACGCGGTGGAAAAAAGCAAAATTGAATTTCACAGCATCATGGTTTTACGGCATGGCCATGTGGTCGCCGAGGGATGGTGGTCACCGTATGCACCTGCATTGAAACACACCTTGTATTCTTTAAGCAAGAGCTTTACTTCAACGGCCGTTGGACTTGCGATTTCTGAAGGGCATTTTAAGTTGGATACTCCTGTTGTTTCATTCTTTCCAAAGGAGGTGCCAACTGAGATCAGCGCAAATCTCGCTGCGATGACCGTTCAGAGTTTACTCACGATGTCAACAGGGCATGCGAAGGACTCTATGCCGGCCCTCAGGACTCCTGGAAATGAAGATTGGATCAAAACATTTTTAGCACTTCCTGTAGAGCACCCACCTGGAACACATTTTATATACAATACCGGTGCTACCTACATGCTGTCAGCCATCATTCAGAGCAAGACAGGCAAAACCCTGGCAGAATATCTTAAGCCACGGCTGTTTGATCCGATGGGAATTGAAGACTACGATTGGGAGATGAGCCCACAGGGTATCAACACAGGTGGATATGGACTCCGTGTAACGACAGAAGACATAGCCAAATTCGGCCAGCTATATCTGCAAAACGGAAACTGGAATAAAGTTCAACTATTACCCGAAGCCTGGGTGGCTGATGCAAGTTCTTTTCATATAGATAACAGTGTTGGGCGTAAGGCTCCGAAGGAAACAGATGATTGGTCGCAAGGATATGGCTATCAATTCTGGCGGTGCACTCACCGCGCCTTTCGTGGCGACGGCGCCTTTGGTCAATTTTGCATTATGATGCCGGATCAGGATGCCGTGGTGGTGATCACGGGAGAAAGTTTTAATCTTCAAGCATCGATTGGCCTCGTTTGGTCTGATTTATTGCCGACTTTTAAGGATCAGTCATCTTTGGGAATAGATAGTCCCTCAAACACGAAACTGAAGCAACGATTGAAAAATTTATCCATCAGTGCACCGGCGATCAATGCTAGCTCCCCAACAGCCTCCAGGATAAGTGCAAAGAATTTTACCCTTGAAGAAAATGATTTCAAAGCTAAAGCAGTAAAATTCATGTTCGTTGGCGGCACTTGCCTTTTTTCGCTGACAGATGAAAAAGGGGAACATCTGGTCAACTGCAGCATGGGCAAGTGGATGGAAGAAAAAAATTCAAAGACACAGTTGCTGTTTCCAATGGTTGGCCGCCCTGAAGTAAGTTCTCCAATTGCTGCCAGCGCAACCTGGACGGATCTGAATACACTGACGATGACATTTCGATATACGGCCACCGCGCACAGCGATAACATTATTTGTCGGTTTGCGGATGATAAATTATCAATCAAATTTCTGAGCAGTGTGTCTAAGGGAAATCCTGATGCTGCTGAAAAGAGGGCGGAGTTAAGGGGGAAGTTGGGATGAGGCTGAACGGGAGCATTGAGGAGGGTCTCAAATAGTAGGCAGTAGGCAAATGCAGTAGGCAAAACATTGCCTATTGGTGATTGCCTACTGGCTATTATCGTTTCTACATTCCAGATAGCAATCTTCCTTTAAAGGTTGCAAGAAATAAGACAACCTAATATTTCGCAGGTTGCCCCTTCTTCGGCGTCGACTTCAAAATAAACTCTCTGATATCCTCGTTGGCGGTAATCAAGTCCTCCGCCCTTAGATACATCATGTGCCCGCTGCGGTAGCCTTTGAAGCTCATGCGGTCTCTCATTTTTCCACTTGGGTCAAGTTGCCACATGGTGTACTTGGCATTGAAGTAATCGCAGGCTCCATCGTAATAGCCAGACTGGATCATCAAATTCATATATGGATTTTCAGCCATCGCAAGACGTAAGTTGTCCCCAGTCTTGTCGCCGTCGCGGTTCCACGGATTTACTGGGCCAAACATGTTGTACTTGATGTCAGTCTTATATTTCAACACGTCTCTTAAGTAATAGTTGATGGCAGGCGTAAACGAATGAAGCCATGAAGTAAGTTCTGAGTTAAAGTCAGGAGCGACGCCAGCTTCGGTTTTGTCGATGCCCTTATAGCGTGAATCAAGACGTCCTACCGTGAAGCCACCCTTTTCACGCAAGAGATCTTTCCAGAAAAATTGCGTGGGTACATTGAGGTTATATTGTAGAATTACTTTTTCGGACAACCCTGAGTAGCGGGACATTTTTGCAGCGAGCTCCTTTCTCTTTTGTTCGCTTAGAAAACCTCCGCGCGTAAGCGAAGGAATCAATTCATTGATCGTAAATTCTTCCACTTCAGGGAGCATATCTGTGAGGTCTTTCTGCTGGAGGTCAGCAGGGAGTACTTTGTGAAACCAGGCAGTCGCAGCATAGTAGGGCAATGTTAATGCAGCATCCACTGGGCCACCTCTTTCAATACCGAGGTCCGTTGGCGAAACAAGAATCACTCCATTCAGATACATCCAGTGTACATTCTGCAATTCCAGTGCAAGGCCTGAGACACGGGTGGTGCCATAACTTTCTCCAATGATATACTTTGGTGATGTCCAGCGACTCTTTCGTGTGACGAAATTATTAAGCCAGTCTGCGAGGTACTTGATGTCAGCATTCACGCCGAAGAACTTCTCTTTCGGGGTGTCTTTAATCAAGATTCTTGAATAACCTGTGTTGACAGGATTCACAAAGACAATGTCGCCTACATCCAATACAGAGTAAGGATTTTCTTTGATGCCGTAGGGCTGGACAGGATAACCTTCTGCGTCGATCTCCAGAATACGGGGCCCCGTGTAGGCAATGTGCATCCAGACAGAAGCAGATCCCGGGCCACCGTTAAAAGAGATAATAAGTGGGCGGGTAGATTTGTTGGTAATGTCTGTTCTCTCATAATACGTGTACTCCAATGCAGCGATTGCTTTTCCATCTTCATCCCAGACAGGTTGAGTGCCTGTGGTGGCGCTGTAAGGAAAACGCTTCCCTTTCACGGTCACTTCCCAGGTCGTGGTAACGGTTGAGTCGCCCGACAGCTTGCGTGTTTTTTGGGCCGAGAGTGGAGAGGAGATAATAATCGATAAGAGCGCGATGATGATAGATTTTCTCATTGGAGTTTTATTTTTTGAATGTGAAATTTGTAAATCGTTAAATCGTAAATCTTAAGGCGTAAATTGATTAAGCGAAAGGTTGTTCGATGGAAGGACTCGGCTGCGTAAACCATTTTACTCCTTCTTCGGTCAAGTATGCACAGTCTTCAAGACGGATGCCGAATTCACCGTAGATTGAAATGGTGGGCTCAATGCTGAAGCACATGCCTGGCTGTAGTGGCTGCTTGTTACCCAATACCATATTGCCCCATTCGTGACCATCCATTCCTATACCATGACCGGTTCGGTGTGGCAATCCTGGAACTTGATAGCCTGGTCCAAAGCCAGCATCTGTGATCACTTTGCGCGCCGCAATGTCAACATTTTCGCAGGGGTCACCAAGCTTGGCTGCAGCGAACCCTGCAGCCTGTGATTGCTTCTCCAGATCCCATATTTCTCTTTGTCTTTTGGAGGGCTCGCCAAAAACGATCGTGCGACTGATGTCGGACGCATAGCCACTTACACTGCAACCACCATCCATCAATACGATGTCACCACTCTTTAATTTCTGAGGTTCGATGCTGCCGTGGGGAAAGGCCGAAGGTTTCCCGAAGGAAGCGAACGCTCCACCGCGGGCACCAAGTTTTGAATGTGCTTCTGAGGTAATGGTAGAAAACTCTCCCTGTGTCATGCCTTCTTTGAGCATAGATACCGCAAATTTATAAGCGGCAATCGTGATGTCATTCGCCCGCTGCATCAGCGCAAGCTCCGCTTTGCTTTTGAACATGCGACAGGCAACCGTGATCGGGTCTGCGCTGACGTAATCTAATTTATTAGCCTCTTTTCTTATCCCATCAAAAAGAAAAAAACGTACTCGTTCCTCCATTCCTACTTTCCCAGTTCGGATTCC
>JAYVRH010000568.1:0-4308 GCA_043776495.1 Cyclobacteriaceae bacterium | reverse complement strand
GCCCTTCTTAACGTGGAGAGCATGAAGGTCATAGTCGGTTTGATTGATAAATTCAAGATTTAATAATCGATATAACAAGGCCCTTCTTGAAACAGCATAGTATTGCTCAATGCGCAGAATGGTTTGCAGGGAAATTTTCTTACCCTTTCTTAGTTCCTCATCAGGGATCATTTGCTTGATTCCTTCCTGGGGTAGCAGCAAAAAGGCGGAGAAAAGATCTGCACGGTACTCTTCCTGATCCTTGTTGCTGTCAAACTTACCGACGATACATTGCTGCGCCTTGAAGTTTTCCTGAATAAATAAGTGATACAGTTCGTGACCAATAGTGAAATGTTGTTTGCCGATACTTTGATCACAATTAACCATCATGAACCGACCTGATTCTATGACTTTAATCGCCATTCCTGAAAATGTATAAGATAGCGGTTTGAAAAGCGTAAGTACATTCAGTTTTAGCAAAAGGCTTTTCAAGCGAATGGGCTCTGTACTGCTGAGCCCACTCGTTTGCCTGAATGCTATTGCTTTCTTTTCTATCTCAAACTCAATGGCCTGGTTCCTTCTCATCTTTCAGTCGCTTCATTTTTAAATAATTCCTTACTACACTCTGGAAATTTCCAACGCTTTGAAGATCACTTACTGACAATCCCTCCTTGCGGAAAGCAAAGGCAAGGGAAGCCTCACCCACCAGTGGTTCTTCAGATGAAAGGTCAGCAACCTCGACGCCAAACAAGTCGGCCAGCTTCTCCAGGTGCGTCAATGATACTGGCCTGTCGCCAATTTCATAATAGCTGATAATAGGCCGGGAAATCCCCAAATAGTCAGCTATTTCTTCCTGGGTAAGTCCTCTCTTTTCGCGCAACGATTTGAGGTTCCTTCCAATGATTTCAGCTTGTTTCATAGGGCATCTAGTTTGTTACAAATAAACATATAAATGTATAATATGGTGTAATATGTAACATAACATATTACAATATTGTTCATAAGTACTTGATAAACAGTAATTTCATTTATATCAAGGATTGTGATATCGCCTATTTAAGTAATAAATGTCAGAAAGCAATAGAAATCAGACTGTCTGGGGATGTTTGTCATGTTTTCCGTAGATTAACGGGCTTTAATCTCCTTTTTGCTAATTATTAGTCTCAATAATGTCCAACCCCTTCTTCGAGCGACCTATTCTCAATTCTCCCTATGAATATCCCCAACACTATTGGGAACTGGATGAGCATGGACAGCCAACCCAGCAAGTAATTGACAAGCGAAGGCCTGCGGAATTCATTACCCCAATCCCCAAGCCGCGCAAACGCAAAGACAAAAAACAGGCTGAAATTATCTTTGATGAGGGAAAGGGTCTCTCAACATCAGAACAGCAATACGATCCGAAATCACTGATCAATCTTCTCCGCGAGGAGGTTGCCAAATGGCGCATGATTCCCAATCCCAGCGACTGGGACGTTACACCCGAAACGGCCAGACTTTTGCAACATTGGCGGCATCACAACTTCAGCAGCATAAGACCTTTCTTTTGCCGAATAGAAGCTGTTGAAACTGCTATCTGGCTGACGGAGGTGGCGCCGAATGCTGGCAAAATTGGTAAGAGACTGATCGATCATCTCGCCAACGCCAACAACGACTCCAATCCAGGCCTGTCAAGACTTGCGCTTAAACTTGCCACTGGCGCAGGTAAGACCACGGTCATGGCTATGCTCATTGTTTGGCAAACGATCAACGCCGTAAGACGACCACAAAGTCAAAAATTCACACGAGGTTTTTTGATAGTAGCACCAGGTATCACTATCAAAGATCGTTTGCGCGTTCTTCAACCAAACGATCCGGACTCTTATTACGCAAGCCGTGAACTCGTTCCTGCGGACCTACTGGTAGAATTAGGAAAGGCAAAGATCGTGATCACGAACTATCATGCCTTTAAGCTTAAAGAGCGTATTGAATTGTCGAAAGGCGGTCGCGCACTTTTACAAGGACACGGACCGGAATTAAACACGCTCGAAACTGAAGGCCAGATGATTCAGCGCGTGATGCCTGACTTAATGGGTTTGAAAAACATCATGGCAATCAACGATGAGGCACATCATTGTTACCGGGAGAAACCAGGCGTCGAAGAGGATGAGGTTGAAGATGATATTAAAGGAGAAGATAAAAAGGAAGCCGAAAGAAATCGTGAAGCTGCCCGGTTATGGATATCCGGACTGGAGGCGGTAAGCCGCAACCTTGGTGTTACCCGCATCATGGACCTCTCCGCTACGCCATTTTTCCTTAGTGGCTCCGGCTATGCAGAAGGCACGTTGTTTCCCTGGACGATGAGCGATTTTTCGCTGATGGACGCGATTGAGTGCGGCATTGTAAAATTGCCTCGTGTGCCAGTGGCCGATAATATTCCAGGTACGGAGATGCCGATGTTCCGCAATCTGTGGGAACACATTAGAACCAAGATGCCAAAGAAAGGCAGAGGTAAGGGAGGAACGCTCGATCCACTTAGTCTCCCCCCACAATTGCAGACGGCACTGCAGGCATTGTACGGTCACTACGAAAAAACTTTCCGACTGTGGGAGAAAGCCGGCATTAAAGTGCCTCCTTGTTTCATCGTGGTCTGCAACAATACCGCCACCTCAAAACTGGTCTACGATTATATCTCCGGATTTAACCGTGAGAACGACGATGGTTCAACAAGTCTGGAAAATGGCCGGCTCGAATTGTTTCGCAATTTCGATGAACACGGCAATTCATTTCCACGACCCAACACACTACTCATCGACAGTGAACAGTTGGAGTCCGGCGAAGCGCTCGATGATAACTTCAGGAAAATGGCGGGCGACGAGATTGAGCGCTTTCGTCGTGAGATCATTGAACGTACCAACGATGCGCGCCAGGCAGAGAACCTTACCGACCAGGATCTTCTCCGCGAGGTGATGAATACTGTAGGAAAATATGGAAGATTGGGCGGATCAGTCCGCTGTGTAGTTTCAGTTTCCATGTTAACTGAAGGCTGGGACGCCAATACCGTAACACACGTGTTGGGTGTGCGTGCATTCGGTACGCAACTTTTATGTGAGCAAGTTATTGGTCGCGCACTGCGGAGACAATCGTATGAGTTGAATGAGCAAAATCTTTTCAATGTGGAGTACGCCGACGTGCTAGGTATTCCTTTCGACTTTACCGCCAAGCCGGTTGTGGCACCTCCTCAACCTCCGCGGGAGACCATACATGTTAAAGCCGTCCGGCCGGACCGTGATTCACTGGAGATTCGTTTCCCTAGAGTGGCGGGTTATCGGGTCGAGCTACCGGAAGAACGACTTACCGCTCAGTTCAATGAAGACTCCACCATGGAGCTTACGCCAGAACTCATCGGCGCTACGATAACGCAAAACTCCGGAATCATTGGGGAGCCGATTGATCTGAGCCTGGCACATACGGGCGATGTTCGACCTTCACAAGTGTTGTATGAACTGGTGTCGCATCTAGTGCTTACCAAATGGCGCGATCCGGGACAGGAACCACAGCTTCAATTGTTCGGCCAGTTGAAACGCATCGCACGGCAATGGCTGGACAACTATCTTGTCTGCAAAGGTGGGACGTACCCGGCGCAGTTAAAATACAAATCCCTTGCCGATATGGCTTGCCAGAAAATCATGGCAGGAATTACAAGGGCTTTTGTTGGTGAACGGCCAATTAAGATTTCTTTAGACCCCTACAACCCGGAAGGATCAACAAAGCATGTCAATTTCAATACATCGAAGACAGATCGATGGGAGACTGACTCCAGAAAGTGCCATGTCAATTGGGTGGTGCTTGACAGTGATTGGGAAGCAGAGTTTTGTCGGGTGGCCGAATCTCATCCGCAAGTAAAAGCATATGTCAAGAATCACAACCTGGGACTTGAGGTGCCATACCGATTCGGATCCGATAGCCGAAAGTATATCCCTGATTTTATTGTGTTGGTCGATGATGGCAACTCCGATGAGGATTTGCTTCATTTGATTGTAGAGATCAAAGGTTACCGACGCGAAGATGCCAAGGAAAAGAAATCAACGATGGACACCTATTGGATACCCGGCGTGAACAACAGCAAACAATACGGACGCTGGGCCTTTGCGGAGTTTAGGGATGTATACGAGATCGAATCCGATTTCAAAGAAAAAGTAGAGCAGCAGTTCAATCAGATGATTGAAGCCTCCCTCACAAAAGAAGAAACTGAGAAAATCTAAATGCAGTATTGAATGGCCAAGAAAACACCATCTTCCAAATCAGTAGAAACCATTAAGCACGAAGAGGCGAAGCGGAAGAATATTC